>NZ_CALMHT010000017.1 GCF_937863835.1 uncultured Prevotella sp. | reverse complement strand
TTATGGAAAGAAAACATTTAGGGAATAGTCTTTTGGGTATTATTTTTATCGCAGTGGGAATCATTTACCTATTGTCAAATCTGGGATTTTTTCCTGAAATATGGAAGAATATAATTATCTCATGGAAGTCATTAATTATATTATTGGGTGTGGTCGGCATTTGTAAACGCAACTATGTGAGCGGATCAATTCTGATGCTTGTAGGTCTTTGTTTTCTGTTACCGGAACTGTCTTCTGTTTGGGGATTCAGTTACTCAGAAGCGACGTTGCATGCCATTTCCTGGCCAGTCCTTATCATTGTGATAGGTTTGTTTATCATATTTCATAGGCACAGTCATCACCATGTATTCATAAACGATCGCAACCACAAGAACAGTACGGGACGCAGCGAAGGACAAGTGGATTATAATCTTGTCATGAACGGCATAGACGAAATCTTTTTAGAACCCGTATTCCATGGTGGTGAAATAAATACCATTATGGGAGGTGCTAAACTGGATTTACGTAGGACATCTTTACCGGAAGGCGACACGGTTCTCAAGATAAGTTCCATCTGTGGTGGTGTCACACTATTGTTGCCACTTGACTGGAATGTGGAAGTACACAGCGATTCTATACTAGGAGGTTTCTCAGACCATCGGCATACGCATAGTACGAACACCGACAGACGACTGATTATAGAAGCAAGTTTCATCTTCGGCGGAGGCAGTATAGAATAATGGAAAATCCCATACTACATAATGCCTTGGTACGCCAACATTACATCTATACATGTGTGTTGTTGGGCGCAGCTTATGCCTTGAGTTTCGGGTTCCCATACAGCACGGCGCCTGTTAGTATTGCAGCCGATGCATTGATAAGCAGTTTATTGTTTTACTGTGAGGCAGCCATATTCTGGAGTATATTCACATACAGCCATATTGAAATTGTCGGCTTTTATCGGTCGATAGCCGTGCATATCGCTTACGCATTGTTGTCAGTAGCACTCATGCTCTTCTTTGAATATCTGGCTTTATCCCTATGTGTGTCCGAAAGCATACCTGCTTACTTACGGTCTTTATCGGGCAGAGCCTTTTGCATTGTTATCATCTATGTTTTATTTCGCAAGTATTACAATGATAACATGTACGATGAAGATCATGAAATACAGACAGAGACACTGACAGAAACAAATACGGACATGCAAAAGCAAGCGGAACTTATTGAACGTATTACTGTAAAAGTAGGTACTAAGATAAAAGTAATAGCGGTAGATGATATCATATATTTCAAGGCAGAAGATGATTATGTATCTGTAGTGACATCCGAAGGTCATTGGTTGAAAAGTGAACGGATGAAAGATTATGAAGAATCATTGCCTGGCAATATGTTTGCCAGAGTGCACCGCTCATACATTGTCAACATCAGCAAGATTTCCAAAATAGAACGCTACGGACAAAAGCAGATGTTGTCGCTGAATAATGGTGAACAGATCAGAATAAGCATGACTGGATACAAGGTTTTAAGGGAGAAACTCAACTTATAATTATAAGTACGTTATTGCGCACCGCCAAAAAAAATTATCCTTGAAGAATAAAAAATTTCGCTTGAAGGGAAAATTCCCCGCGCACTGGGGAATGAATTGACCACAGATGTTTTGCTTTGCCGTTCCAGAAAAGTTATTTTAAAAAAAAAACGTCATAACGTCGCGAGGCCCTGTTTATAAGGGTTTCACTAAACATGAAACGCCAACAAACTACAAAGGAACATCACAGAGATTCAGACTGCCAGAACGCTAATCGGTCGTCGTAAGACAGTTGCATTGTAATATTTCAGTCATAGATTTTACGGAGCGCCTCCGTAAACCGTTTACGCGGCACCCTCGTAATCACATTACGGCGGTGCCGTAACAACATTACAGCAGTAGTGTAAACACTCTACAGCGGTGGTGTAACAACATTACAGCGGTGGTGTAACCTCTCTACAGCGTTTTAGAAAAAAGTTATTTCAGTAATTTTTGATTCCAGTTGACTATTTTTTTTCTTATTTATCATTACGGTTGACTAATTCGTTGGTTTTCGGGTGGAGGATAGGTGGAGGTTTGGTGGAGGTTCTGGAGACACTTCGTTTTTTCAAATAGTTAATTATCAGGACAATACAAAGAAATCACACCCTTCGGGTGGAGGATGGAGGTATAAAACGAAAAAAAATAGTAGAGGAAGGAACAGGCAACTTCTTTGGCCATAAAATGTGTGGAAGCAGTGTGGAGGCAAACGGATTTGCCTCCACACGTTTCAAGTATTTACTAATCAGAGAAATACAAAGCTATTTTTGACCTCTGTGGAGGGTGGAGGCAAAACGAAAAAATTTTTCCTTGGTTTCATCCAGTATCACTTTTGCCTTTTTCCTGTCTAAGCCGCTTTTTTCGGCAATGGCTATCACATCATTGTCAGTCGGGGTGATGCTGTTGTTGTAAGAAGTGGTGTGATAACCGTTCATACCGTAACTGGGTAACAGGTCGTATGCAGGAGCAAAATGCCATGAACTGTCGATGACGATGAATGAAAAATTCTTGGCATGATCATCTCTGTTGCCTATGGTATAATTGAATGCAGCCACTCTGAACAGTTTCCACAAATCCATTTCGCTATTGGTGAGTTTTCTGCAAAGTGCCATCAAGTGCAGATAGTCTATACTTGGAATACGGTAGTCTGCACATAACAGTCCCGCGGCACTTGCCGTATGATAACGGTTGCCCTTGCTGTCACGGTCAAAACGTTTCACTCCGAAATATTGATTGTCAAACAAACGGGTATCCGGCATTTCTATTCCACATTCTTTTGCCAGTTTGGAATAGTCATACTCTTGCTCTCCTATATTCTTCGGATCTTCTCGGGCGGGGAATTTTACGAGCCATTCGCTGTCATCATATCGCAGGAATACCTTTGGCCGTGCACCGCCGGGTGAACCTCCCCGACGATACAGTGTATCCAGATTGTTACTTGTATAGTCTTCACTCCCTAGCAACAAACAGACCTCTCTTGCCATTTCTTCAATGGTCAACGAGTCGTGACCGTCAACGATGGTATTGTCCGGACGGAATTCAAGGGCACCGCGCCCGTTGCTACCCACAAGTGAAAGTCGGTCGAGAATAGTCAGTTCGTTGGGATTGATGCGGTGCAGACGGAGATAACGATCGAGAATGAGTAAACCCCAACCGTCGGGCAGACTATCATCGAAAACGCCAAATCCTCCATCGAAAGGATCAGGACGAGCTATCTTGACTCCGAGGTTCAAGGGTAGTTCCAAAGGTGATATCGAATAACCGTCTTTCAGCCATTCGCTGTCATATTCGAATACGCACTGTTGATCTTTCGTCAGTGCCAGCCTGCCGACAGTCCGGTTGCCGATAAGCACTTCCACCATTGTTACCTTATTCATTTTTCTTACCTCTCTTCCTGCTTCTTATTTTGTCGGCATTGATTACTTCGTCTATGGAACCGTATTTCCGTTGCGAGAACAGATGACGAATATCTTCTGTCAGATTCAGGGCAGTTGCTATCTTCACCAGATTCAGGAAAGCGATTTCTCCTGTGGCTTCAAATCTCCTGTAGGTGCTGATGTTCACTCCTGCCTTCAGTGCCATCCCCGCCTGGGTGAAATTCATCTCCAAACGGCGCTCGCGTACTCTGGTGGCGACTTTCTTGCACAGTTTGTCCGCCGTATCGTCATTAATTGATAATATATTATCAATATCTATCATATATCGTTTTAATTACTAAAATATTATCAGTTACAAAGATAAACAAATCTAATGATATGACCAAATATTATGGCATAAATCTGTTTTATGTTCTTAAGAACATAGCAAGATGTCTTTCCAGCAGCTCAAAAGAATTGAGCAGATACGAAAACGCATTGCCCTTACCGGAAGCAGGGTCGCCTCTCCGAAGTCGAGCAATCTATAGTTATCACGCATCTCTTTTTTGAATAGTTTATATAAGTTAAAAACAACTTAATAATTATAGCTATTCACAATTTATCATTACATTTGCATATAACATCAATTATCATCTAGAACTTTTTTACAACATAAATTTTTAATATGCCAACAGAATCCCAAAACATAGAGTTCAAAGAATCCTGGCGAGACGAATATCAGAAATGGATATGTGGCTTTGCCAATGCACAAGGCGGCTCACTATTTGTCGGCATACGAGACAATGGCGATATATGCGGATTAGAGGATGCTAAAAAATTGATGGAAGACATACCCAATAAAGTACGCGACTTAATGGGTATTCTTGTAGAGGTCAATCTGTCCCAGAAAGAGGATAAGAACATTTTGGAGATCAAAACAGATCCTTATCCTTACCCCATCAGCTATAAAGGAAAGTATTACCAACGTAGTGGAGCCACCAATCAAGAACTGAAAGGTGCTGCACTCGACCGTTTTATGCTTCGCAAGCAAGGCAAGACATGGGATGGTGTACCTGTGCCCTATCTAAAAGCAGAAGATTTAGACAATGCTACTTTCGACCTGTTTCGCAAATATGCCAAGCGAAGCGGACGAATGGACGAAGCTGATTTGATGGATGATAACAACGGGCTGCTTGATAAGTTACGCCTAATGGAAGGTAAATACTTGAAACGGGCTGCAGCTCTACTGTTTCATCCTGATCCGGAGCAGTTCGTTACCGGGGCTTTCATCAAGATTGGCTACTTTAAAGAAGGTGCTAACTTAATATATCAGGATGAGATACATGGCAATCTATTTCAGCAAATAAAGACGGCATTGGATATACTAATCACCAAATATCTTCGTGCTTTAATCAGTTATGAGGGTATTCAGCGGATAGAATCTTTGCCTATGCCTCGGGAAGCTTTGCGTGAAGCACTCTTGAATTGTGTAGTGCATAAAGCATACGAATCTTTGAATCCGATACAGATAGCCGTATTTGATGACAAATTGGAGATATGGAATTGTGGGGTCTTACCCGAAGATTGGACGATTGATAATCTTTTGGGGAACCATAGAAGCCGCCCTTACAATCCCGATATTGCCAATGCTTTCTTCCGTGCAGGTGAAATAGAAGCGTGGGGACGTGGCATTGAGCGTATTATCGAAGCATGTAAGAGTGCGGGCACTCCTGAGCCTCAATTTAAATACGATGGTGGTGGATTATGGACTACCTTCTTTTTCAGCAAAGAATATCAAGAAGGTATAGGTGCAATTCAAAGTCGGCCAGATGCAGACCAGAAACCGACCAGAAACCGACCAGAAACCGACCAGAAAAAACGGGAAGAGGCTATTATTGAACTAATCAAGGGTAATCCTTATATTTCAAGAAAGGAAATCGCACAACAGCTAAGAATACACGAAAGTAGCGTAAAACGACGTTTAGCTTCGCTTCAAGAACGAAATATCATAGAACGTATTGGAGCTGCTAAAGGTGGCTATTGGAAGATAATTAAGTGATTATTATGAAATGTTCATCTTCAAAAAAGAGTAATATAATTCGATATGAAGCACTTTTTATTAGCAATGGCTACACTCCTAACAATCAGTATGGGTGCATGCTCACAAAACAACAAAGCAAAGGAGACAACAAAAATGGAAAAGAAAACATTGGTAGCATTTTTTTCAGCTACAGGTACGACAAAAGGTGTTGCACAGATGATTGCAAACGCCACCGGTGGTGACTTATATCAGATTGAACCGGAAGAGCCTTACACAAGTGCCGACCTCGACTGGACCAACAAACGGTCGCGCAGTTCGGTGGAGATGCAGAACCTCAGTTCTCGCCCTAAAATCAAAGGTACGGTTCAACATATCAATGATTATGATATCATCTATATGGGATTCCCTATCTGGTGGTATACGGCCCCTACCATCATCAACACATTCATCGAAAGCAACGATCTGAAAGGCAAGACATTAATCCCGTTCGCTACATCTGGTGGAAGCGATATCTCAAAAGCTTGCAAAGATCTGAAGAAGTCTTATCCCGATCTGAACTGGAAAGAAGGTCGGTTGCTCAACAGACCTTCCAAATCGGATATAGAAGATTTCATCAGGTGACATCTTCACAATTGCAGAATAGGAATTGACTTTTATCTTTTCTTCAGGGATGCACACAAAATCAGAGTGAACACCAGGCAAGCCAAAGCACCTGACATCATGATCAGACCCGATGTGTACATAATATTACCTATTCCCACCAACGGACTTGATACGGCTCCCGCCACGAAACAACTGGCACCGAAGATGGCACTGGCAGCACCTGCATGGTCGCGCTGACTGTCGAGAGCTACAGCCGTAGCTACCGGTTGCATCAATCCGAAACAGAACATCAGGTAGGCGTAACCGCACATCAATAACAGCAAAGGCATCTTCGTAACAAGGCAGAACGCCACAAAGACAGAAGATACGAGAAAGTTGACCGAACCCACATACAGTAGCGTGGTCTGTTTCTTAAACATGGAACAGAGGGCACAACCCAGACCTATCATGATGGCATTAAAAGCGAAACAGAGGCTAAACTGCAACGGTGTGAGTCCATAAATCTGCTGCAATACGAAAGAAGAGGATGTGATATAGGCAAAGAAGCCGAACATACAGAACATGATAGCCAACGTACTGGTCGTGAAACGTCTGCTTCTGAACACTTTGAAGAGATTGGCATATACATGAAGTAGGTTCTTGTGTATACGGTTCATGGGCGTTAATGTCTCTTTGAGCAGACAACTGCATATCATCAAGATGACACCTATGATAAGAAGAACGATGAAGACGCCTTTCCAATTGGTGAAATTAGACAGCACACCACCCATTACAGGCGCACATACCGGAGCAATCCCGTTGATAGCTGCCAGAACAGCCATAAAGTGCGACAGTTCTTCGCCGGTATACATATCGGTGGCCATACTCTTGGATATCACGATTCCGCCGGCACCGGCAAATCCCTGGAATGCCCGCATCACATTAAACAAGAACATATTGGGGGCCATGATGCACAATAAGGACGCGATGGCAAACAAGAGCATCGAACCGACTAAGATTCTCTTTCTTCCGTACTTATCCGTCAGGGGACCTATCAGAATCTGTCCCGCGGCAAGACCGATGATACCCGCCGTCAGACTCATTGCCACCATAGATGGCGACGACTTGAAGTATTCGCCCATATCAGGCAACATCGGCAGATAAAAGTCTGTGACAAATGGACCGAATGCAGTAAGCATTCCCAAAGTGGCAGGAATAAAAATTCCTATTTTCTTCTTCATAACGGATGCAAAGTTACTGATTTTTATTGGGATTTGTCGAATTTTCCCTATTTTTCAACTACCTTTGCATTCATATTACATATCTTATATGAACAGGACAGACAAGGACAAGCAGACAATCAGATTGATGGTGAAACTGTACTGCACACATCATTTGCACCAGACTTCGATATCGGAGGAATACGAGCAACTGATAGCGTATGCATGTTCGCGCCTAGAACATTGCAGATATGGCGATGACAAACCGGCCTGTAAGAATTGTGCGACTCATTGTTATAAACCGGAAATGCGCGACAAGATCCGTACGGTAATGAAATGGGCCGGTCCCAGAATGCTGATCTATGCACCCATGGCAGCCATACGGCATCTGATGAATCACTAAGAAAAGAGAATATGGAATCTCCAATACAGGCCCTGCAACGACAGAGGGCATTACTCGAAATAGAATACAACTGCGAGAAGGAAGCTTTCCGCAAACAGACCGAGACGATGGGACTGCAACGCAAGGTGAAGCGCGGCGATGCATGGTTTCCGCTGAAAGTGGGACGCAGTTATTACAATTCGCTGAATCAACTGGCCATTGAGATTACCCGTCAGACAGACACAGAGATAGAACATAATTTCGAGTTTGGCAGGCCTGTCTGTTTCTTCTCTGTCGATGAAAAACAGAATATCAAGTATTTCAAGTCTACCGGCACGGTGAGTTTTGTTGACGGTGACCGTATGGTGGTTATCATTCCCGATGACGGTCAGGCCATCGAACTGCAGAACAAGGACAACATAGGTATTCAACTGTTTTTCGACGAGAGCAGTTACCGCCTGATGTTCGATGCCCTCGACAGGACGATGAACGCCAAGAATAATCGTCTGGCATCGTTGCGCGACTTGTTCTACAGCAGACAAAAAGCGGAGAAGTTCACCTTCCGCCCTATCGCCTTCCCCTGGCTTAATTCCACACAGGAACATGCCGTCAACGAAGTGTTATGGGCAAAGGATGTGATGGTGGTGCACGGACCTCCGGGAACGGGCAAGACCACTACGCTGGTAGAGGCGATATACGAGACTCTTCATCGGGAGAACCAGGTGCTCGTCTGTGCGCAGAGCAATATGGCGGTAGACTGGATATCCGAAAAACTGGTAGACAGAGGGGTGAACGTGTTAAGGATAGGAAATCCTACCAAGGTGAACGACAAGATGCTGTCGTTCACATACGAACGCCGTTTCGAGTCGCATCCCGATTATCCGCAGTTGTGGAGCATCCGGAAGGCGATACGTGAACTGCGCCAGCATCGTAAACGGGGTGACGATAATTATCATCAGAAGGTAGACCGGTTGAAAAGCCGTGCTACAGAACTGGAGATCCGTATCAATGCCGAACTGTTCGGTGAAGCGAGGGTGATAGCCTCAACATTGGTAGGCAGTGCCAACCGACTGCTGGAAGGTCAAAAATACGGTACGCTCTTCATCGATGAAGCGGCACAGGCTCTCGAAGCAGCCTGTTGGATACCGGCAAGGAGAGCCACCAGAATCATATTTGCAGGCGATCATTGTCAGTTGCCCCCTACCGTCAAAAGTATAGCAGCCCTGAAAGCCGGACTGGGCAAGACCCTGATGGAACGTATCGTAGAGAACAAGCCCGAAGTGGTCAGTCTGCTGAAGATTCAGTATCGGATGAATGATGATATCATGAAATTCTCGAGCGACTACTTCTATGACGGTCAGGTGGAGTCGGCTCCTCAGATAAAATACCGAGGCATTCTGGATTACGATATCCCCATGTCGTGGGTCAACACTGCTGGAATGGAATTCAAAGAAGAGTTCGTCGGCGAGAGTTTCGGACGTGTCAACAAGAACGAAGCGGAGCTCACCCTCAGCACCCTCGAAGAATATTTCACAAAGATAGGCAAAGAACGGATACTGGAAGAGCGCATCGATGTAGGTATCATATCCCCCTACCGCGCGCAAGTGCAATACCTGCGCCGACTGTTGAAGAAACGGGAATTTTTCAAACCATACCGTAAACTGATATCCGTCAATACCGTCGACGGGTTCCAAGGACAGGAGCGCGATGTGATACTGATCTCATTGGTCCGCGCCAATGACGACGGTGAGATAGGTTTTCTGCGCGACCTGCGAAGAATGAATGTAGCCATCACAAGGGCAAGGATGAAACTCATCATTCTGGGTGATGCCGATACAATGTGCAGACACCCCTTCTATAAGAAACTGTATGACTATGTAAGACAGTTGAACGGAGAATAAAAAATATTCTGATTTTACTTTCCGAAGTGCCAAACCAGTCCGAAGTTGACGATTCCTTGCTGTCCATACCCTAATTCAGAAGAGAAGCGGAGGTGGTTGGATCCTATTTCTATACCGACTGGAGATATCTGATAAGCTACTTTACATTTGTCCTCATGTATTTCTGGATATTGAAAAGTGTCGTTGCTGTCTAGGTCGAATTTGTAATAACGGATACCAATGCCTCCCTTTGAATACAAGGCAAAATGCCCGTTATCCAACCATGTATATTTAATCTCGGGCATGATATGGAATGAATAACTGTATGTGCTGATTATATTGTCTGGAAAAAACACATTAATAAAACGTCTACAAACGTAAGAGAAAGCATCCCATCCCTCATACGACTGATCATACGGTACACCGCCGCCACTACCTTTCGTCTCTCCTATACCTATAGCACCTCCGATAGCAATCTTACGATTGATATGATATAGATATTCCAGATGAGCAGATACATTTATATCGAGTAAGAATCCTATCAATCCTCCATCTTTCTGCAAATGGTAGTGATCACGGTAATCGTTCTGAACGCTTGTCAAATGGTTGTCGTCACCAAATCCGAAACTTCCCCTGATTTCATGTTTGTACTGCTGGGCATCTATGGTTAGTGCGACAAAAAAGAAGATAATAAAAAGAAAAATCTGTTTCATGATATTTTGTTTATTTGGATAGTAAACTGAAAAACGAAGGAATCTTGCATTAGATCCGGACAAAATGTGTCCGATATATGAACGACGACGAGGACAATCTGTTAATTATACTTTATATACCAAAGAAAAATTGCGATTTTGTAAGTTATGATTTATAAAATAACTATATTTGCATACAAATGTAAATCATAACTTACAAAATAATGAAGATAATTGACCGTCCTTTATATTCCAAAAAGATAATACCTTTTATAGACAAAGGCATTATCAAAGTACTTACCGGTCAGCGCCGAGTAGGCAAGAGTTGTATACTTCAGCAGATTGAAAATTTCATCAAAGAGAACAATCCAGAGGCAAATATTATTTCTATCAATAAGGAGTTTGAAGAATTTAAGTACCTACAGACTGACGAGGACCTGTCTGAATACCTGAAACCGCGTATCATGGATGACAAGAACAACTACCTCTTCATTGACGAAATACAAGATATCAAAGGATTTGAAAATGTACTGAGGAGCCTTCAGGCAAAAGACTGCTGCGATATATACATCACAGGAAGCAATGCCACAATGCTCTCAAGCGAACTATCAACCTATTTGTCAGGTAGATATATTGAATTTCATATCCATAGCCTAGGCTATAGGGAATTTATGTCGTTCCATCAGCGAGCAGACAATGACGAGACTCTTTCGCTCTATCTCACATACGGTGGATTACCCTATCTGTCACGCCTTGAATTAACAGACGACATGGTGTTTGAATATCTGCGTAACGTTTATTCCACCATTCTACTTAAGGACGTGGTCAAGCGGGAAGGCATCAGAAATGTAGATTTTTTAGAGACTTTGTCCCTTTACACGGCGGACAATGTAGGTAATTTGTTTTCAGCAAGCAGCATCAGCAAATATTTGAAATCGCAAAGGATAGACATATCCACCATACAGGTAATCAACTATCTGAAAGCTCTCAACAATGCCTTTCTTGTGGATAAGATAGGAAGAATAGACATCAATGGTCTTAAAAAATTTGAGATTGGAGATAAATTTTTCTTTGAAGATATCGGATTAAGAAATTGCCGGTTAGGTTTCAGTCTGCAACGAGACATACAAAAGTTGATGGAAAATGCCGTTTATCTACAGCTCAGTTTGCTGGAATACGAAATCTATACTGGTGAAATAGGGAAAAGAGAAATCGATTTTGTCGGGATAAAAAACGGGAAAAGAGTATACGTTCAGGTAACCTATATGATGTACGACGAAAAGACAAGCGCACGTGAATTCGGTAATCTGGCTCTAATCAATGACAACTACCCTAAATATGTTGTCAGCATGGACAGACTCAACCGCGGAAGCGATGTAAACGGAATCAAACATTTGTATCTATCCGACTTCCTGCAATTAGAAGAATTATAAATCGACATCAATTTTCTATTCCCCTAAATCTGAGGTAAGTTCGCATCTGAGCGGACAGTAATCCCCACAATGGGTCGTCCGTACAGTTTGTATGTGTCCGATAATGAACTAAGTGTTCGGAATCGGACAGTAGTGTTTTTATCTAACTTGCTGATATTTAATGATTTAAGTTTTTGGCACGGCGATTGTTTGTTAATTGACAGACAAAATATTAATAAACCGTTATGGACAGAGAAATACCAAAAGAAGAAATCAAGAGACGCCGGAACAAGAGAATCATCCGTGCGGCTGCTATTGTCGTTCTCATTTTTACCTGCTTCATCATTTTGGAAGAATGGATGGGACTGAGCGTAAACCGCACGGACCTGATTTTCTCTACCGTAGACCAAGGCACTATAGAAGTGAGTGTGAATGCCAGTGGCAAGGTAGCGCCTATCTTCGAGGAAATTATCAATTCGCCTATCAACTCGCGCATCGTGGAGACGTATAAGAAAAGCGGTGACGCAGTGGATGCCGGCACGCCTATTCTGAAACTGGATCTGCAGACAGCGGAAACGGACTATAAGAAGGGACTGGATGACGAACAGATGAGAATATCAAAACTGCAACAGTTACGAGTGGACCAGAGCACGAAACTCACCGACCTTGCTATGCAGATACGGGTGGCTCAGATGAAACTCAGTCGGATGAAGGTGGAGATGAGTAGCGAACAATATCTGGAGAGTATCGGGGCAAGCACAAAGGACAATGTGCATCAGAAAGAGATGAACTATAACGTGGCGCGCATTGAACTGGAACAACAGAAGAAGCAACTCGCCAATGAGCGGCTCTCCTGTGCTGCCGAATACAAAGTGCAGAAATTAGACCTGGATATGTTTGTCAAATCATTGGGTGAAGTGAAACGCACGCTGGAAGATGCCAAGATACGCTCACCCCGTAAAGCCACACTTACCTATATCAATAACCAGATAGGTTCGCAGGTGACACAAGGACAACAAGTAGCTGTGATTTCAGACCTCAGCCATTTTAAGATCAGCGGAGAAATAGCCGATTCTTATGGTGACAGAATATCAGTAGGCGGCAAGGCAACGGTGAAAATCGGCAATAAGACGCTGGAGGGAGTCATCAGCAGTGTCACTCCTCTATCCAAAAACGGCATCATCAGTTTTACAGTTCAACTGAAGGACGACCAAAACAACGTGCTGCGTTCAGGACTGAGCACAGATATCTACGTCATCAACTCGGTGAAAAGCAATGTAATGCGCATAGCCAACAGTGCCTATTATACAGGTCCCGGCGAATATAAACTCTTCGTGGCCGACGGCAATGACCGGATAGTGAAGCGCACGGTGAAGTTGGGCGAGGCAGGATTCGACTATGTGGAGGTAATCAACGGACTGAAGCCCGGCGACAAAGTGGTGGTTAGCGACATGAACGACTATAAAGAGAAAAGCGAACTGAAGGTGAAGAAATAAGAAAATAAAATACGATTATGATTACATTAAAAGGTATCAACAAAATCTACCGTACGGACGAGATTGAAACGGTAGCGCTGGAGAATGTGAATCTCGAAGTGGAAAAGGGTGAATTCCTGTCTATCATGGGACCGTCAGGCTGCGGCAAGTCCACCCTGCTGAATATCATGGGACTGCTGGACCTGCCTACCAGCGGGGTAGTGGAGATAGAGGGAATACAGACCGCAGGGATGAAGGACAAGGCTCTGGCAGCATTCCGCAATCAGAAACTGGGCTTCGTATTCCAGTCATTCCATCTCATCAACTCGCTGAATGTGATAGACAATGTGGAGATGCCGTTGCTCTATCGACAGGTGAGCGCCAAGGAGCGCAGACGCAGAGCCGAAGAGGTGCTGGAAAAGGTGGGACTGAGTCACCGCATGCGCCACTTCCCCACACAGTTGAGCGGCGGTCAGTGCCAGCGTGTAGCCATCGCCCGTGCCATTATCGGCAATCCCGACATCATCCTCGCCGATGAGCCTACGGGTAATCTGGATTCCAAAATGGGCGCTGAGGTGATGGACCTGCTGCACAAACTGAACAAGGAAGACGGCCGCACCATCGTGATGGTGACCCATAATGAGGAACAGGCCAAACTGACCAGCCGCACGGTGAGATTCTTTGACGGCAGACAGATACAATAATCGTCCACTGGGACGGACATATTAATATTATAAAATAATGAAGCATATTCTTATGATGCTCCTGTTTCTGATGTTTTTCAAAGGGGCATACTCTCAAAGGAGTGTAAAAGGCAATGTTATAGACGAGAACAACAAGGAAGTAATTGGATGTTCGGTCAGAATTCTGTCGACAGATTCGATATTCTTGTCTGCTGGCGTAACAAATGATGTGGGTGAATTTCATATTAAAGGTATTCAATCGAACAACTTTATCGTTCATCTGTCATATATAGGCTATGAAGACCAATATATTACCTGTAATAATGCATCGGACGATGTTGATATGGGAAAGATTAAACTGATGGTATTGCCAAAGGCTTTAGGCGAGGTAAAAGTCATCGGTAGTAATAAAATTCAGAAAATTGACAGACAGATACTCTTTCCTAGTAGTTTGCAACGGAAGGCATCCATTAATGGCCTTTTGTTACTGCAGAATTTAAGTCTTCCACGCATTGAGATCAATTCTATTAACAATAGTATAGAGATGACTACAGGAGGAACGGTTGAGTTACAAATCAATGGAGTAAAGGCAAAGCTTCCTGAGGTAAAATCTCTAAGACCAGACGATATAGTAAAGGTGGAATACCATGATAATCCGGGACTGCGTTATGGAAATGTGGGAGCTGTCATCAATATTATTCTGAAACAGAGGGACTCAGGTGGAAATTTCTCAGCCGATTTAACCAATGGCATAAATAAAATGGGAACAGGAGATTATAATGTTTCCGCTAATTATCATTTTGGAAGATCGTCTTTAAAGTTTATATCTAATTGGGAACGCAGAGATTTGAAATGGATACGCGAGAATGTTGAAACCTTTAATGGAACTGCAACTTCACTATACAATGTGGAGACAGGCTTGCCTACAAAGGTAAAGTATGACAGGATGAATTTCCTATTAGGCTATGAATATAGTAAAAATAACAATCTGCTGAGTATTAACTATAGACAGTCGTATATGGATATGCCTTATTCCATATCAGACAGAGAATCCGAGCTTACAAGTGCTGGACAGGAATATAGAATATCCGATCATGAGAATTCGAGGGAAAATATACCTTCATTAGATATTTATTACCAGACAGAATTGGCTAAAGGTAAGAATCTATTTGTTGATGTGGTAGGAACCTATATAAATACTAAGGACAATAGACATTTTGTCCAAAGAGGAGTAAATGCTATTGATGACTATGCGTCGCAGACGAAAGGTGATAAGTATTCACTCATCGCTGAGGCTATCTATGAACAAAAGATTAAAAATTCCATGTTATCACTTGGCATAAAACATAATCAGGCTTTCGTTTCCAATAATTACGATGGAACCATCAGTGCGAAAGTAAGTATGCGAACAGCTGAGACCTATGGGTACGTGGAATTTATGTCTAAGGTGAGGAACCTGGTATACACCATAGGTAGTGGTGTAATGAGAACATATAACAGCCAGGAAAATGTAAGCCAGAGTAAACTTATCTTTCGACCAACACTTAAATTGTCATACAATCTGACCAAGAATTTGCTTGTTAGATACACTGGCTATATTTCAGGTTATTCTCCATCATTATCAGATATGAATGATGTGAGTCAGAATATAGATAATTATCAAGTTAGACGAGGAAACCCTAATCTCAAGACCGTGATGTTCTTCTCTAATGATTTGACTATCAACTGGAAGTACAAATGGTTGGATCTGGATTATCTTATCAGATATAGCTTTGATGATAAGCCTTTGATGGAGACAACATTATTCGAGAATAATAAGTATATACGTACAATGGAAAATCAGAGGGGTTTTCATCGATTGCAGAATAATTTAAATTTGAAACTGACTCCTTTTGGTGAAAATCTTCAGATTAATGTCAGCACATACTTGAACAGATACATAAGTGAGGGGAATAATTATACTCACACCTATTCTGATTTTGGCGTAAATGGTTCTGTTACCTTTCTGAAGGGGAATTGGTTCCTGATGGCTAGTGCCAGCAAAGGGCATAAAATACTATGGGGAGAGACTTTAACCAAGGAGGAAACTCTACATTCGATATCTGTCGGCTATAACAAGGATAACTGGGGCATACAAGCTCAGGTGTTGAATCCTTTCAGTAGCAGGTATAGTCAGTATGTAGAGAACTGGTCGAAGCTTGCTCCTAACAGGCAGGATGCCTTTTCGCATGACCTGAACAGAATTTTCATGCTTGAAGCATATGTCAACGTAGACTTCGGTACCCATAAGAGCAATGTAAACAAACGAGTAAATAATAGTGATACCAATTCTGGCGTTTTGTCAGGAAGCAAATAGAAGGGTTTGGTATGATTGACTAGATATTAATTTATGCGCATTTTAAATATAGAAGTAGAGGTAGCTGAAAATCTATAAAAGAGTAAGCATGTAACTGAAATTCTTTTAAAAGAAAAAATATGAACAATACAATATTCAAACAGACATGGCAGCAGATGCATGAGCAACCGCTCATCAGCATTGTGAGCATAGTGGGTACAGCCCTGTCGCTGTTTCTCATCATGCTGGTGGTCATGATCAAGCAAGTGACGGTGGCACCGTTTGCACCGGAAAGTAACAGAGACAGGATGCTGTATGTGAAATTTGCCTCCATCGGGTCACCTGACGGAGAGAGCAACTGTCCGTGGTCCATCTCGTCTGTCAATACGATTTATAAGAGTATGAAGACCCCGCAGGCAGTCTCTGCTTATACCAGTTTTCCTTCCAGAATGCCCCTGTCTGTGGACGAAACGAAAGCATTCAACGCTGATGTGAAGTTGACGGATGCCGCCTTCTGGAAGATATTCGACTTCAGCTTCATCGATGGCAAGCCTTATGACGAAGCAGCCTACAAAGCCGGAATCGCCGCTGCTGTCATCGACAGGACGACAGCCCGGAAACTCTTCGGTACAGATACCGGGGTGGCAGGCAGGACATTCAGTCTGGGGCATACCTCAGTGAAGGTGGCAGGAGTGGTAAGTGATGTATCTACGCTGGCTTCAGCAGCTTATGCACAGGTGTGGCTGCCGCTTACAGTAGAAAAGGAAGGTCTCAATGAGACGACGATGAATGGCATCGGGGGCATATTCAGCGTGGTGATACTTGCCCGACAGAAATCCGACCTGAAGAAAGTGCATGATGAAGCGGTGGCGAACGTGAACAAATTCAACCTGGCCATCAAGAAAGAAGGGATGAAGCTGATTAACCGCAATCGTCCTTACGACACGGAAAAAGAGGCGCTGGACTTCAGTGCCAACAATGAGCCGGATGTGGCAGCAGAATATATCACAGGGGGAATCATCTTCCTGATACTGCTGATCGTGCCCGCCGTGAATCTGAGCAGTATGACGCACAGCCGGCTGCGCCAGCGTATATCGGAGATCGGCATCAGAAGAGCATTCGGCTGCACGCGCTGGAGCATAGCCAGACAGATACTGACGGAGAATATGATTGTGACCCTGTGTGCGGGAGTATTGGGACTGCTGCTCAGCGTAGCGTGCGCTTATGGTTGCAATGAGGCCCTCTTCACTCGGCCTTACACCAACAACATCAATGCGCCGATGGTGGATGTAAGCATTCTGCTCCATCTGTCCACATTCGGTTATGCCCTGGCATTCTGCTTCGTACTCAATCTGCTCAGCACGGGCATCCCGGCATGGCATGCCTGCAGGACATCTATTATTAATGATTTAAACGGGAGGGGATAAGATGAACAAGAAATTAATCAGACAGATACGCAACGAGTGGCGTTCCAACCTGTGGATATTCACCGAACTGCTGATCGTGAGCGTGGTGATGTGGTTTGTGGTAGATTATATGTATGTGATGATTTCCAACTACTATGTTCCGAGAGGCTTTGACATCTCCCATTGCTATCTGATCAGAGTGAACAACCTGCCACCCAAAAGCAGGGAATATAATCCCGCAGACACCAGCTACAACGATGACAAGGCGGAACTCCTCAACAGGATACAGCATCGTCCGGACATAGAGGCGGCCAGTCTGTCAATGGCATCTTACCCTTATGACGGAAGCAACTCCACGGCTGCCATCAGCTATGATACAATAAAAGTGGGCACAGACGACTGGGTGATGAGACGACTGGTGACCCCCGATTTCGTAAGGGTGTTCAGATATGAGGGAGCTAACGGGGAGACGCCCGAACAGTTGGCAGAGCAACTGAAGGAGGGCAAAATATTAGTGTCCGACAATCTGTTTGCTGAACACAACATCCCATCGATGCGCAATTATGTGGGCAAGGCATTCAAACTGGATATAGACTCCACCAAGAAATATGTTCTGGGTGCAACGATGAAGACTGTGAAATACCTGGACTTTGATAGTGGAAAGAAAAATTTCAGTATGGTGATGACACTGGGTAAAGAGTACTATAACGTGATGGATGAGCTCTGCGTAAGAGTAAAAGACAACATGGACAAGGACTTCGTGAACAATCTGTGGAAGGATGCCGACAAGCAGCTGAGAGTGGGCAACCTGTTTATCAGCGATATCCAGTCATTCCAGGATATCCGTACCAACTATCAGCGTTCAGAGACGAACGACATGAGAAATTATCTGTTAGGCGGAGCGTTTCTGATGCTCAATATCTTCCTCGGCATACTGGGCACCTTCTGGTTCCGCACGCAGCAGCGCAAGGGTGAGATAGCTCTGATGAAGGCACTGGGCAGCAGTAGCAGGGATGTGTTTGTACGTGAAATCGCCGAGGGACTGATAATCCTCACTGCTGCCACCGTCGTAGCCGCTGTCCTGGATCTGAATATTGCTTATGCCGGACTGAGCACGGAACTTGAGGCAGGACGGTTTGCCATCACTGTACTGATATCTTATCTTCTGACAGCACTGATGATTGTCATCGGCATCTGGTTCCCTGCCAGAAAGGCGATGAAAATCCAGCCGGCTGAGGCACTGCACGATGAATAAAATAAAGACTGAAGATATGAGAAAATTTGCATTGATAATCTCGACTTTTCTGCTGCTGCAAACTGGCGTAGAGGCAAAAGGCACGAACATTATGCTGACGTTACCCGATGCCATCGCTATGGCTCGGACGCAAAGTGTGGATGCAGTGGTGGCACGCGGTGAACTGAAATCAGCTTATTGGGAATATCGCACTTATCATGCCGACCTGCTTCCCGAACTGACTTTCGACGGCAATGTTCCTCAATATAACAAGAGTTACAGCGCTTATCAGCAGGAAGACGGTTCATATAAGTTTATCAGAAACGACTGGTTCGGCATGAACGGGGCTCTGAATGTGAAACAGAATATTTGGCTGACGGGCGGTTCGCTCTCTCTTACCACCTCTTTAGATTATATAAAGGCGGACGGCGTGAAGAATTTCATGTCCGTCCCCATCAGCCTTACACTCTCCCAGCCTGTCTTCGGCGTGAATAATTATAAATGGAAACGACGTATCCAACCGGTAAAATACAGAGAGGCGAAAGCGGCTTTTATCACTGCTACCGAGGAGGTGACAATGAAGACGATACAATATTTTTTCAATCTGTTGCTGGCACGCGAGAATGTGAATATCGCAAAACAGAACTTGCAGAATGCTACCCGTCTGTACGACATCGCCGAGGCCAGACGGAAAATGGGGCAGGTCAGCGAGAGTGATATGCTGCAACTGAAACTGTCGGCGCTCAATGCTAAAAGTAAACTGACTGACAATGAAAGCAACTTCAACAGTAACCTGTTTCAGTTGAAAACATTCCTCAACATCAGTGACAGTACGGATATAGACCTTCAGATTCCTGAAAATATGCCTCAGATGTCTGTCAGATACGGTGATGTATTGGATAAGGCATTGGAGAACAATTCATTTGCACTCAACATCCGTCGCCGGCAATTGGAATCAGACTATGCCGTAGCTACAGCCAAAGGTAACCTGCGCAATATAAAACTGACCGCTACGGTCGGCTACAGCGGTATTGGGAACGACCAGATACATAATGCCTATAATGACTTGAAGAACAATGCTATCGTCAGTGTAGGATTCAGTGTTCCGATACTCGACTGGGGCAAACGCCGCGGTGAGGTGAAGGTGGCTGAAAGTAACCGTGAGGTGACGGAGAGTAAACTGCGACAGGAACAGCAAACATTCAACCAGGACATATTCCTGCTGGTCGAACATTTTAATAATCAGAGCAAGCAACTGAACATCGCCACCGAGGCTGACAGTATAGCCCAACGCAGATACAAGACCAGTATAGAGACATTCATGATAGGAAAGATCAACACACTCGATCTGAATGATGCTCAGGTAAACAAAGATGAGGCCCGGCAGAAGAATATCTCCGAACTGTTCTATTACTGGTACTACTACTATCAGTTGCGTAGTCTCACTTTATGGGATTTTGCCCAAAACAAAGGCATTGATGCTGATTTTGATGATATCATCAAAAAATAAGCTAAGTTTGATGGATGATTACACATATTAAAAATTATTTGCAACAAAAGACAAATTATATTTCATATATAATTTGTACTTTTGCGGTGAATAAAACACTAATAACAATGAAAAAACTATTTATTACATTCATTCTGACCTGTTTTGCAATCATATCGTTTGCACAACCGGGACAATTTCCGAAACCGAGCGTAACGCCCGACTATCCCAACCTTTATTATGCAGGAGATCAGCTTGAGGCGCATCAACTGGATATCTATCTACCCAAAGATGGTGCTGCCAAACACAAGGTGGTGGTGATTATCTATGGCAGTGCATGGTTTATGAACAATGCGAAAGCGATGGCTTTCATGTCCATCGGCAAACCGCTGGTGGATGCTGGATTCGCCGTAGTCAGCATCAACCATCGCAGTAGCACTGATGCCAAATGGCCTGCTCAGATCAATGATGTGAAGGCAGCTATACGTTATATCCGTGGTAATGCCGATAAATATGGACTGGATACAAGTTTTATAGGTATTACTGGTTTCTCGTCGGGCGGTCATCTTTCTGCAATGGCAGGCACTAGTAATGGTGTAAAAACGAAGACAGAAGGAAAAGTGACCGTGGATATAGAGGGAAATCTAGGACAGTATACCAAAGAAAGCAGTGATGTGAATGCGGTAGTAGACTGGTTCGGACCGGTAGACATGACCCGCATGGAGAAATGCAGTACCGTAAAGGATGCACATTCACCGGAAGCTGCGCTGATAGGTGGTAATCCCGCCGACAATATGGATATGGTGAAACTGTGCAGTCCTATCTTCTATATCAGCAACAGTTGTCCTAACTTCCTTGTCATACATGGCACAGCAGATAATGTGGTACCTTACTGTCAAGGTGAATATTTCTCCAAAGCACTTCAATCAGCAGGAAAATTGACCGAGTTCATCAGTGTTCCTGACGGTCAGCACGGTCCGGTAACTTTCAATGAAGGAACTTTCAAGAAAATGTGCGATTTCTTTAAAAAGGAAGCCGGCATCGGTAAATAACATTCATAACCTTATATTTAATGCACTCTTCCATCGTCTGAAAAGATTGTGGAAGAGTTTTTTTAGACATTTAGGACTCTTTTTCAATTAAAATTACTATCTTCGCACTCATTATGATTCTTATAATTGATGATGACAATTCTATCCGCACATCACTATCGTTTATGTTGAAGCGGGCACATTACGAAACAATGACTGTTGCTTCGCCAAAGGAAGCTATCGACATCATCCGTCATACGGAACCGCAACTGATTCTGATGGATATGAACTTTTCTCTGTCTACATCAGGTGACGAGGGTATCACGCTTCTCAAACAGGTGAAACTGTTCCGTCCTGAAGTCCCCGTGATTCTGATGACTGCATGGGGAAGTATCGAACTGGCTGTAAAAGGGATGAAGGC
>NZ_CALMHT010000016.1 GCF_937863835.1 uncultured Prevotella sp. | reverse complement strand
CCAGCATACTGTTGTCTGTACGCTGATAGATACCACCGTTAGGCAAAATGGTCATTGGCAGGGCATAAGGATTATCAGGGTCGCTATACAGTCGTTTGTTATCATCACGTATTAAGCTGTTCTTCATGGCTCTATACGATTCAGCCTCATTCGAATCGTCGCGTATCTCGTTTTCCTGAGAGGTCGAAGCATATTTCACTGCCCCCAATACAGCGAATTCAAGTCCTTTTATAGGTTCCCATCGCATCTCTGCCTGGAATTTAGTATCCACGACGTTCAGGTCTATGTAGTTGTTGTCCAACTCATGGAGGATATTGAACGGGGCGTAATTAGACTGATAATAGGCGTCTGGATCAAGTGCCCTTGAGGTGTTCAGTGCATAGGAATATGGGTTGATATCAAAGTCTCTCTTCACCTTACCACTGACCACATCCACATCCTGTGACAAGGTCCCTGGAGCTTTTTGCTTACGATATGAAGCGTTTCCTATCAGGTTGAGTTGCAAAGCCGGCGTGATGTGATAGGTAACATTCATATTGGCTGTATATCGGTTGGCTTCGCTCTGTTTGTACCATCCAGGGTCGAGCATGGCACTCAGAGACACATAGTAGTTGGCTTTATCACTACCACCAGATATGCTGACAGAATGGTTCATCATGACATTCGTATTGAACAATTTAGAGAACCAGTTGGTATTTCTCATCTCCGCATTGTAGAGATAGTTGTTAGCTGCTTCTTCCGTATTGGCAAGCCCGAACTGTCCTGTCGTCGCGTTATATTGGTTCATCAAGTCGTACATGTGTCCATATACACCGAAGTCACTTCCATTGAGGATCTGTGACAAATTCAGCCATCCTTTGTCTCTCATTTCCTTGTAAATACCCATCTGATCTTGTGAATTCAGAATATTAAAGTTATTATAGGAAGGGATAAGACGAGTGGTAAACTCACCTGTGTAATTAAGATGGCTCTGTCCTGCTTTACCTTTTTTAGTGGTTATAACAATGACACCTGCCATCGCTCGCGCACCATAAATAGAGGTTGCCGAACCGTCCTTCAATATCTGGAAACTTTCAATGTCGTCCGCATTCAGTCCTGCAATGGCTGAACTAATCAAGGTCTCGGCGTCTCCTGATGATAAATCATCGGCCTTAACATCTGTGACATCATCCATAATAACGCCATCAACCACCCATAAAGGTTTGGAACTACCGTATATAGATGTAGCACCACGAACTCGAATCTTAGGCGCGGTACCAAAGGTACCAGATACATTCTGTACAGACACACCTGCAGAACGCCCTTCAAGCGAGCGGCTAATATCTGCGAGACCATCTATCTTTGCGCTCTCTGCACTTATTTTGTCGGTAGCACCTGTAAACAGACGTCTGTCCAATCTTTGCAAGCCCGTTACAACCACTTCGTTAAGTGCCGTACTTGATTTCAATACTACTTTCATACCATCTCTGGCTGAAACTGTCTGACTTTCCATACCTACATAACTGACTGTCAGTCGCTTGTTGGCTGGAACTTCCAAAGTAAACTTACCGTTTACGTCGGTCACTGTACCAGTTTTTGATCCCTGTATGAGTATGGATGCACCGATGACCGGCTCTCCGTCTTCTTGGGATACAACTGTACCAGTAATCTTGTCTTGCGCAAAAGCCATTCCTATTGATAGGAACAGGCATGCCAAAATCAATGTTAGCTTTTTCTCCATAAAAACCATCTTTTAGTAATAAGTAACTTAATTTTTATAACAAACTGCAAAATTAAATAAAATTTAAGTAAATACCAAATTTTAAATCATTTTTTTTGGCATATTATGCAAATATTATTGCATCTTGGTCGTTTTTTTATAAGTTTAGCATCTTTTTGACTAAATATTTTCTAATTCTGGAGATTTTGTGCTCGTTTGAAGGGGATGTTTATGAAAGCGATTTATCATTCAAGCATTTTTTCATATAAAAATCGATAAAACTCCGATGGATATAAGATTTCTGACTTCTACACATCACCAATTATGACTAAAAGCCTATAATCGAGTAGGAGGAAAATGAAGTAGTTTTCTTCCTACTTTCATTTTCCGACCTC
>NZ_CALMHT010000015.1 GCF_937863835.1 uncultured Prevotella sp. | reverse complement strand
GGTTTACAAAGGATGAGAATAAGCGCCTGATCGTTGTCCCTGAGGAAGCAGAAATCATAAAGCGCATCTACCGGGAATACCTCGAAGGTGCCAGCATGCTGAAAATTAAGCGTGGTCTTGAAGCAGACGGCATTCTCAATGGTGCCGGAAATGAAAAATGGCATACCAGCAATATCAATCAAATCCTACGAAATGAAAAGTATATTGGGGATGCCCTTTTACAGAAAACATACACCACTGACTTCCTCACAAAGACTCGAGTAAAGAACCACGGCGTCGTCCCACAGTATTATGTGGAAAACAGCCATGAGGCCATCATCCCGCGTGAAATATTCATGCAGGTGCAGGAGGAACTCATCCAACGCCGCATCGTCCACACCAGCCCGAACGGTAAGAACAGGACCTTCAGCTGCATTCATTGCTTCTCAAATATGATATTTTGCGGGAGTTGCGACGAGGTGTTCCGAAGGGTCCACTGGAACAACCGAGGCAAGAAATCAGTTGTTTGGCGGTGTGTCAGCCGCTTGGAGAACACCGGCTTATTCTGCGAGGCTCGAACGGTACTTGAGAGCACCTTAGAGCAAGTGATGGTCACGGCCATCAATCAAGCATTGTGTGATAAAGATCATTTTCTCATCACGCTGCAGAAAAATATCGAAACCGTAATTTGTCACGAAAACAGTCATACCCTTTCCGCTATCGATAAACGGCTTACAGAACTTCAAGCAGAGCTCTTGAAGCTCGCCAGCTTAAAGGCTGATTACGAGAAGGTCGGCGATGAAATCTATCGCCTACGTGATGAGAAACAAAGGGCTCAGGTCGAGAACCTCGGTCGGGATGAACTGCAAAAACGTATCAACGACATGAGCGCATTTCTTAAGTATCAGCCAATTGCCCTGGTCCAATATGACGAGGCGCTTGTCAGGCGGCTGATTGAAAAGGTCACTGTCTACGAGGACAAATTCACCGTGGAATTTAAGTCCGGTGTGACGGTGGATATTGAGTAATAATTCCATATAACACGAAACTCTGCTAACCATTACGGTCGGCAGAGCTTTTTTATTGTTTCACTTGATTGTCTAATATCCCATAGGATTTAAAATATCATCAATCTGTCACAAAAGTCGGATCATAGACGCACAAGCGGTTTCTGCCTGTCCTTTTTGCTTTATACATGGCATTATCGCTGTTGGCTATGAATTTATCCAAATCGCCATCTGTTTTAGGAATATCAGAAAACAATCCTATGCTAACAGTGAATTTTATGGTGTCCTTCTCATGAAAAGGAGTATTTTCTATAATTTTTCTAATCCGGTTACCCACTTCGATTCCCGTCTGACAATCGGTATCGGGAAGCAAAACGACAAACTCCTCCCCGCCATATCTGCCGCAAATATCTGATTCGCGAATGTTTTTTGATATAATTTCTGCAGTTTGAATTAGTGCTTCATCTCCTACCTGATGTCCAAATTGGTCATTAATTTTTTTGAAATAGTCGATATCGATGAAAAGAAAAGACAATGGCAAATTCTGACGCTTGCAAAAACTAAAATAAGTTGAAGCGGTTTCCATAAAATTTCTTCGGTTTTTTACATGTGTCAAGGGATCCATGTTGGCAAGTTTTTTTAATTGGTCATTAACGCTTTCGTATATCATTAACATGAGTCCGCTGCTGTTAATCATCATTAAAAATATAAAAATCAAAAATGTGACCGATTGCACAAAATTGTTTGATAATAGTGATACACTTTTATTCATAAAACCTATTGTTGCTCGGAACACCATCGCAATGCATATCATTAGTTGTAAACTTCCCAGAAATCGTTTGAACTGGCTGCCGTTTTTGTTAAAAACATAGGCAATGGCAGGGATCAGATATATGGATATTATAATTACTGACGCTACACCCACCCAATAACTAGGTGATGCACCACATATAACTATAAAATTGAAAGTGACAACCCCAGCTAACATTATCCCGAATTGAATCCGATTAATAATTGATGTGATGTCCTTTGTTATCGTAATCAAAGCCATGGACTCAAGATAAAACCCAAAATAAAGAAGTGAATTACCCAAGTTTACCGAAACTATTTCAGGGATTTGTCCCCGAAATGCGAAAGCAATCCAACCCAGAGCCTGCACCAGTTTGGAAAAGATAAATTTTTTAAACAGCTCCTTCTCAGATATGTGAGTGTTGCTTATTAAAAAAGCAAATGCCATCATCAGAAAGAACAAATTGCCCCAGAACAAGATGAGAATTGTTGTTTTGACATCGATGTTAATCAAGTTGTATAAACTATCAAAAAATTGCAATAGGAATACCTCCATTCTCCCCCACCTTTATAACAAGCATACTGCAAAGGTGTAAATATGTAAAACATCTAAATTGACCACTGCAAGCCGATGTAATCTAAATCGACCACACGCAAACCCATGTTATCTAAATCGCTCTGTCACGTTCAAAATCATACCTTTGGACTTGTTCCCACGAACAGATATTTTCACGATTCTAACAAATCAGATTTTTGCTCTAAACCCCCGGAAAGCCTTTATTTACAGGCTTCTTATTACCCTTATTCTTTTACCCTTGACATCAATACTACCGTCTCCACGTGAAATACTTAGGCTATTTATGGAATAAGTCAATAAATCGTAAGATATCTTTATTTATCAATGTTTACTCGTCGTTTTTCTTTTCTATGTCATCTATGCTTACCTTTAAGAAAGTAGGCTATTTTGTTTTTATGCTTCAAAAGACCCTGTAAGCTAGGTTTTATCATTGAGAATATAATTGGACAATAACCACTTCTGGCCTGTTATTAATTCTTACAGGAATTATGCTGTTTCCAATACCACGACTGACAATCATCGTAGTATTGGCTTCATGATATTCTCCTGCATCATATTTTGGGAAAAACCCCTGATTTGGAGCAATAACGCCCCCTATAAAAGGAATTCTGAACTGCCCGCCAAGTGCATGACCACTGAGAACTAAATCAATGTCATTTTTTACATATACTCCAAAGAATTCTGGTCTGTGCGACAATAAAATCTTGAACCCATCTTTTAAATTCATATTGTAAAGTTTAGCCTCTAGCATGCTCTCTTGAAGGTAAGGAGCCTGATCTGAAAAATCAGGATCGTCCAAACCAATCAGTTGAATGCTGTCTTTATCATTCGATATTGTAATCACCTCATCACGTAATACAGTGACACCTGCGTCGAGCAATTGTTCTTCCAGTTCATAGTAGATATCTCCAATCCATGCCTCATGGTTGCCTGTCACATAATAGCACGGAGAAATTTTTACCGCCTGTTGAATAAACTTTATTGCAATGTCTATGTCCATGTGATTTGAATCTACCAGATCACCAGTAATAACAATGATATCAGGATTCTCCTCTTTCAAGATTTTAATTGTTTTCGAATTATCCTCTCCAAATTCTGAATTATGCAAATCTGCAATCTGTGCAATCTTATATCCTTCAAATGCAACTGGCAAACGCTCCAAAGTTATCTTATAACGAGTGGTGCCTACTGTAAGATTACCCCAGACGGTTATACCTCCAAAAACAGCCAATAAGATTAGAATTGTAATTATGATGATTCTTTTTGATTTATTATTATTTTTCATTTTTTTCAATCCAAATAACCTCCATAAATCCAAATTTGCTATTTTCTCTTAGAACTGTACTTTTTATTTTTTCTCTGGTTGCCATCTTCACCCTTTATAACATTACTTCTATTTGCCTTCTCAATCTGTACTGCCTTAAACTGTTCATCACTTATAATAGAAGGATTATTATCTTCAGAAATATAATGAGCTTCGTACTTCCCTGAATTTAATAGTCGAACTATTCCTATATATTTTTCATTACTTAACATTACATCAATTGTCCTTTTACTCCACTTATCTTTTCCAGTTGGGGATTTAATACCAAGCTTTTCTAACTCTTCAATTATTCCTATAATACTTTTGCCTTGAAGGTAAAAATCAAATATTAGCTGTACATTTTTAGCCTCTTCATCATCTATAATAAGACTGCCATCAACATCATTTTTATAGCCATAACATTTACGGTTATACAGCTTTGAAGTGCCTTGTGCCGCTCTTTGTTTAATACCCCATTTTATATTATCACTTCTAGATTCATTTTCCGCCTGAGCAATTGACTCTATAATTGAAATCATAAGGTCGTTATCTGTATCTGCTGTATCAAGCACTTCCTGTTCAAATATAACACGAACACCAAGAATCCTTAGCTGGTTCAACGCATCAAGAACTTCTACTGTATCTCGGCCAAATCTGCTGATGCTCTTGGTTAGAATAATTTCTATATCACGTGACTTACAATCCTGCAGCATACGGGTAAACTCTTTTCGAGATGAACCTGTCTTGCTTGAAGCAATATCAATGTACACATCTACTAATAACCATTTGGGATTAGCTGCCGTTAATCTTGTTAGCGCTGATACTTGAGCGGCGAGGCTTTTCAGCTGTTCCGCACTGTTTGTACTCACACGACAATAAATGCCTACTCGCTTTTCCCGCTTTGGAGGTAATGGTGGTATGAAATGTATTGTTTTATTATCAGCCACGACAACACCTCCTGGTCAATAGACAAACTGAAATTTACTTTATCCTAAATTCCACGTGCATTTTTTATTAGCTTAAAAGAACACTATTTCAAGAAGAATTTAAACTGATACTCCCACATTGTAACATTATTTACCACCACCTTTCAA
>NZ_CALMHT010000014.1 GCF_937863835.1 uncultured Prevotella sp. | reverse complement strand
GATTCTTCCTTCATAGGCGTGTGGGAAGATATTATTTATCACCTTAATAATGATAACGATGGCGAACGGTGTACCACTGGCGAGTCGTATCAGCATGCACTGAATTCATTCAAGAAGATTCTATGGAACAAACCTATAGTAGGGTTCAAAATTGGCAAGGAAGAAATAGAATACTGGAGCAATAGAATGATTCATGGTGTCAAGGATAAGAATGGTGATGTCATTGGCATGATTGCAGACGCTACAAGAGGCATCTATCTACGTAATTGTCGGGCGGTATGGAATGAGTGTACAGCCAGAGGATTCCTCTCTAATCAGGAATATCCGTTTTCAAACATTCGCAAGAAGAAGCTTGTTTCCATTCCGATTGGTGATACAAGAAAGGAATGTTACCTGTCGGTAGCTCAAATGACAGAACTATATAATGTGTTCATCAACAAGAAATATCCTGAAACATGGAAACAAGGTTATGCGGAACGAGCACATTATTCGTTGATGCTAGTGAACTGACTTACTCACAGTACTATTCTCACGATTCAAGGTGTTGACCAGCGCTATATCTCAGAAAGTATGGGGCACTCGAATAATCGCACCATCACAGACAGGTATATCGCCAACTATCCACTTGAACTACAGATGGAATACAACAGTAAGTTGCTTGATTTAGGACATAAAATTACTGCTGAGGACATTCAGAATATGACGGAAGAGCAGAAAACTGAAATGATACTGAAATTACTGGCAAAATAGCATGCTGAAGATTATTCCTTGGCGGAATCTCTAAAAAAACATAAGATTACGCCGAATAATAATTTATTTCTTGGCTAAATCTCAAGTTTTTCTTAACTTTGCGCCAAACAATAAGCAGAAATCATGGAAAAATCAATAATTGGTCGTAAAAATGAGATAGAACGCCTGAAGAAATATATCGCTTCGGACAGGTCTGAATTCGTTGCCATCTATGGAAGACGACGCGTAGGCAAGACTTTTCTCATCAAGGAACTTCTTGAAGGACAGTTCACCTTCAGAATGACTGGTAAAGAGAATGCTCGCATGGCTGATCAACTGCTTAATTTCTCATACGCTATGGAAGATTTCTTTGGCGAGGAAACCTTACCAAAGAACTGGACTGAAGCATTCAGATTACTCTCCAAAGCGATAGAGAGCAAAGGGGATGGTGCAAAGATTATCTTTATTGATGAATTGCCATGGCTCGACACTCAGAAATCGAAGTTTATCAGCGCACTTGAATATTTCTGGAACAACTGGGCTTATTACCGTTCGGATATCAAGTTAATCGTGTGTGGTTCGGCAACATCTTGGATGCTGAACAAAATCATAAATGCACGTGGTGGCTTACATAACAGAGTGACTCACAAGATTCCGGTATCGCCATTTACACTGCAGGAAACAGAACAGTATTTCCGTGCTGGCGGTTTTGATTATGAACGAACAGAAATCATTGATTGCTACATGGCTGTGGGTGGCGTGGCTTATTATCTTTCTCTGTTTGAAAATAACATGAGTGTAGCTGAGAACATCAACGAACTCTGCTTTACTAAGGGAGGTGAACTCACCGACGAGTTTGACAAACTTTTCAAGTCGCTCTTCAAGAAAGCTGAGAATTATATCTCTATCATAACGGCCCTGAGCATCGCAGGAAAAGGAATGACTCGGAATGGTATCATCCATAAGACAAAACTATTGAACAATGGTAATTTGACTACATTACTGAATGAGTTAGAACAATGTGAATTCATTCGTTCATTTGTTCCATTCAAAAAAGAGAAGAAGGATAAACTATATCAATTGATTGACCAGTTTTCTCTCTTTCACTTGCGTTTCATCAAGGGACAGGGCGTTTTTGCAAAGGACTACTGGATGAAAGTGATTGGTACAGGCGCATATAATGCATGGAGTGGTTATGCCTTCGAGACTGTATGTTTACACCACATTGACCAGATAGTAGAAGGACTCGGCATCAGCGGTACCATCAACAGACCATGTTCGTGGGCTTACCGTCCTACTGAAGAGACAAAAAACAATCCTGACATAGACGACAACCTCAAGAAAGGAGGGCAGATAGACCTTCTTATTGACCGTAACGACAGGACGATAACTGTATGCGAAATGAAGTATTCAGATCATGAGTTTGAGATAGATAAGGAATACGATAAACATGTGCAGGACCGTCTTCTTAGATTTAAAGATGTTGAAAAAACGAGCAAAACCTTACAGGTCGCATACGTCACACCTTTTGGATTACATAATAATATGTATGCTCGCAAAGTTAAGAAACAAATCACTGCTGAGAATTTATTTAGATGATATAAGAGATGGATTCGGAGAAACTACATACCAACTACATAAGTGTTAAGAAATAAATCAGCTGCATAAATATACCATATTCTGATGAAAAGCAAAAAGTACCATTGAATATATCGGGGAATCACAAAGAACATTTGACACAATTAATTAATCATCGTTTAATATGAAAAAATTAAAAATCAGCACAATAGTGCTATTATGTTTTATCCAATTTTCTTGTACTACTAGCAAATCTCTTTACTTTAGCAATCAGACTTGGAACTTTAGTACAAAAACCGGTTATGTCATTAATAATGACTCAACTTTTCAATTTGATATGGGGTATTCGATGCAGTCACCGAATATGTCATTTATCAACTGTTTAGATTCGGCAAAACAATACAAAGGCTCTGAAAAATATATTTCTCATATTCTATCTTTGTGCAAACTCGACTCTGCTAAAATCATGTTCTTTATTCCAGAAGGAATGACTATGTGGGTGGAACTTCCTGAAAATTTAAAAGAAGACAATCCTCGATCTATTTCAAGCAATTTAACAGATGAAAAACCATACACATCTTGGGTGTGGGATGACGATACAGAATCTAAAAAGCGCACACCAGATGAAATTTACTCAAATTCTTATTATGACAAGCATAATAAATTGTTATTGCTTGTTGACAGAATGACTTATTGGAATAAATCATTGGCTTGTATTCACATTTATCAGTCAGCAACTAAAAACGTGAGGAAGTTGCAGTTTATACGTCCAACCTATATGTATTGTAATGACGACCTCTTTGACAAGTCTCATATTGAAATATTAGCAAACTGGATTGACTGTCGTCGCAAACTGCTGTTTACCAATTACAAACTAGGACTCGAGGCACCTCACCGCAAACACATCAACGATATACGTGAAGAATTGAAACTAGTTTGGCATGCCGACCAAGATGGTCGCGTAGAGATATTAAAAGCATGGGCAGAACAACCAAACGACACTTTATTACATCAAAAAATAGCAGCAGGAATCATTCATAATGACAGCATCAACCTGATAAAGGTAACAGATATACTTGAAAACAATGCACTTGAATTTGGAGAAGAAAATGAAGTTATTTGGACTGTTATTCAGCATAGTTCGCTGGACCTACAGAATAAATATCTGCCAAAATTTATTGAGGCGGCCAAAAAGGGATTGCTCAAAAAAGAATGTGTAGCACTGATGCAAGACAGAATCCTTTGTAGAATGAACAAGCCACAAATATATGGCTCACAAGGTAACATTGACAAGAACGGGATTTTTGTACCAGCTTCAATTGAAGACATTGACAAGGTTGATCAACGCCGTGCTTCTATGGATATGGTCCCACTCAAAGACTATATCAAGCGAATGAGTAGACACAAAAAATAATCGTCTCACTGATATCATTTTACCTGATTTCACATTGGAAATATGTGAAAATACAATAAAGGAAATCAAGCATCATGCGATCAATTCAAATCCCTGACAAACGGATGCAACCGAATGTCAGGGATTATTCTTTATCTGTGGAATCGTGGTCGGTTCACTTCTTGCTGTTCTTCTTCTTGCTCCAGCTCTTGAACACCGAAGCTATACATGGGGCGATCACTCTTGAAATATCCTCTACAGTTCATGAGGGATTCTGTGCTTAGTGAAATACGAGTAAGTGTCGAGCATACAGAAATAGCGGTCATTGCCAATCGCTCTCTGAATGCAGTCGATAAGCTCATGTATATCTGGGTGGATCCTATCGAGGTAAACCATCGAGCGCATTGCTCAGGTCGGTCAGCCTTTTTCAAGATACGTCCAACCTCTCTTGCAAGTTCACTCTCCATTTCGGGTATTGGTTTTGAAAAATTCATATCTGTTTATTTCTGTTTTGAAATTAATACCAACTAACGAGACATGGTGTATCCGTTGCTTTGACTAAGATTGTACTCGTTATCGATAACTCTATTCAACTCTCGTTCACACTGTTCTCTCTGATTGGTAGTTCCGTATATGAAATATTTAATTCCGGGGAAATAATTCGGGAAAACAAAATGCAAGGTTATGAGCCTTTATTTGTTGCTTTACTTCTTTGTGATACGGTTATCTTTACAATACAATATCATAACTGAACAAAATCGCTCTGTTTTCCCAATAAAAAAATCAGCAACCTACAGAAATGTGTAAGTTGCTAATTTTCATTGTGGGCCATCAAGGGCTTGAACCTTGGACCTCCAGATTATGAGTCTGTTGCTCTAACCAACTGAGCTAAAAGCCCGGCTTAACCACTAACGGTTAAGTTTGCGGGTGCAAAGATAAAGCCTTTTGCGCAATTCTCCAAATAAATCTTGCAAAAAGAAACTAAAAATTTTATATAAACTTGTTTGATATAGGTAATTTGTCTAACTTTGCAGATACTTATGAGTAAAGAATATAATAAGGATTTGGTCAAGTCTTGTGGACTTGACAATCAACAGGTAAAGAGAAGCAGAGCGGAATATGGCGAAAATGTATTGACTCCGCCGAAAAAGACCTCGCTTTGGCTGTTGTATATTGAGAAATACAAAGACCCGATCATAAAAATTCTGCTGGTGGCTGCAGCAATATCTTTGGTCTTAGCCTGTTTCGAGAAAGATTTCATCGAAACGATCGGTATCTTTCTGGCTATCTTCCTCGCTACGACTATCGGTTTCTATTTCGAAAGGGATGCCGCACGTAAGTTTGATGTGCTCACAGCTCTTGGTGAAGAGCAGCCAGTCAAGGTGAAACGCAATGGAAAGGTGATGCTTGTCCCGAGGAAAGATATCGTGGTGGGAGATGTGATGCTTTTGGAAGTAGGTGATGAGATTCCTGCAGATGGTGACCTGATGGAATCGACGGATTTGCAGATAGATGAATCATCGCTGACCGGTGAACCTATTGTCACGAAACATGCTGATAAGAGTTTGAATGATGATGAGGCTACGTATCCTTCTTGTAAAGTGTTACGCAGTGCGATGGTCATGAACGGAGGTGGCGTGGCTGTGGTGACGGCTGTCGGTGATAAAACGGAAATAGGTAAGGTGGCACGCAAATCGATGGAGGAAACCAAAGTTAAGACTCCGCTCGACTTACAACTGGATCGTCTTGCCAAGATGATAAACAGGGTGGGATTTACTATTTCGATAGCGGCGTTCCTGATATTCCTTGTTCATGATATCCTGACAGGCAGTGTATGGCACACTACCAATTATCTGAAAATGGCAGAGATTGTGCTGACGTATTTTATGATGGCGGTAACTCTTATCGTGATGGCTGTGCCCGAAGGGTTGCCGATGGCGGTGACCTTGAGTCTTGCTCTGAACATGCGACGTATGCTCAAGAGTAATAATCTGGTCCGCAAATTACATGCCTGCGAAACGATGGGTGCCGTGACAGTTATCTGTACCGATAAGACGGGCACACTCACCCAGAACCGTATGCAGGTGGCTGATATGTTGATAAACAGCGGTGACGACGGGATGTTTTCCAATGCCCTGGCTCTCAATACCAGTGCTTATCTGGATGAAGAAAACAAAGGAATAGGTAATCCTACGGAGATAGCTCTCCTGTTATGGTTGAAGGACAAAGGATTCGATTATAAAAAGATACGTGAGGAGATAACAGTTGAGAATCGTATACCGTTTTCTACGGAACGTAAATATATGGCTACCGTCGCTGTGGTCGGTGGTAAACGATGGTTGTTCGTGAAAGGAGCGCCCGAGATCATTATCGCTCACTGTAATATGACAGATGCGGAGACCCGTGCTATAAAAGAAACATTGATGGGTTATCAGTGCAAGGCGATGCGTACATTGGCCTTTGCTTGTAAACAGCTCGATGAAACGGACCAGACAGAAACGCTAGGTGATGATTTGAACTATCAGGGTGTAGCGGCTATCAGCGATCCGTTGCGCGAGGATGTTCCGGGGGCTGTAGGCGAGTGCCGTTCGGCTGGAATACAAGTCAAAATCGTTACTGGAGACACATCCGCTACGGCTACCGAGATAGCCCGCCAGATAGGTATTTGGGATAGGGATACGCCTGCTGAGGCACAGATGACGGGTTCTGATTTTGCCGCTCTGAGTGATGAAGAGGCCTATGAGCGTGTGGAAGTGTTACGCGTGATGAGCAGGGCAAGACCTACGGATAAGCAGCGGCTGGTTCAACTTCTTCAGAAGCATGGGGAGGTGGTGGCCGTCACCGGAGACGGTACGAATGACGCCCCGGCTTTGAATTATGCACATGTGGGACTGTCGCTCGGTTCGGGTACCAGCGTCGCTAAAAATGCCAGTGATATCACATTGATGGACGACTCTTTCCGCAGTATCGTAAAAGCGGTGATGTGGGGACGTTCGCTGTATAAGAATATCCAGCGTTTCCTTTTCTTCCAACTGGT
>NZ_CALMHT010000013.1 GCF_937863835.1 uncultured Prevotella sp. | reverse complement strand
AGGGTGCAGGTGTAAAGACGGTGACGTCAAAGCCGAGCACTACTAATTGCCCGAAGACTTTCATTCCGAGTGATAATTTCAGATGTATTCCGCGAGTTGTTTTTCCAGGTTTACATTATATGTTTCATGTACTGAGAACGTCAACCCCTAATCAGGTGGTTATAGCGGCGGTGTCCCACCTCTTCCCATTCCGAACAGAGAAGTTAAGCCCGCCTTCGCCGATGGTACTGCAATGCAATGTGGGAGAGTAGGTAGCCGCCTTCTTTAACATAAAAGCTCCGATTCGAAAAGAACCGGGGCTTTTTTCGTATATTTGCAGCTGAAATATTTAATAATATGAAACAAGATTTTCTGCTCAATTCAGTATTTAGCAATCAAACTTGATTAAACTAATTCATTTAATTAAATACAACTGTTCAAGATTTGACAATTGTATTATTCTTTTAATAGGGCGCTGCAAAAAAATATTTTCTTTTCTTAATGGAAAGGCTGCCTGCTGAACGGCACCGTTCCCGGTATCTTCTGCCATTTGCCGTTGACAGGGAACTTCATGGTGCTGCCGTTCTGCTTGTCCATCGTAAAGGTGCCGTCGGCATTGTATCTGAGGATACAATCGAGATCTTCACTACCGTAATTGTTGATGATACTTATATAATAGGTGTGGTCGTCCTGCTTTTTGCAGTTGGTGATCATCCATACCTGTGTGCACTGGGCCGAACCGATATAGCCCGCCATCTTTCCGAATATTTCCTGTGTCGGTACAAGGATATCCTGATGGTAAAAGTCCATAACAAGATAGATCTTGTATTCATTATTATATATTTTACCTTTGAAGAGGAGACTGTCCTGGGCGTTACCGACGATACAGGTAACCAAAAAAACGAGTATAAATAATAATTTTTTCATGTCTTTGATTTTTAACTTTACAAAATTAGATAATATATATCATTAAAATGCCTATTTTTTTGAAAATTAAACATTCTGATGACTGTTTTTTAGAAAATTAATAGTATATTTGCGCTACTTAAAATTAAGGATTATGAGAAAAGAGATGTTCAGCCCCGACTACATTTTTGAGTCAAGTTGGGAAGTCTGCAATAAAGTCGGAGGAATATATACTGTTCTTTCCACTAGAGCCAAGACGCTGCAGAAAATGATAAATGATAGAGTATTTTTTATTGGCCCGGATGTGTGGCAAGGTAAAACAAACGCTTATTTCATTGAGGATGTAAAACTGTTTAGTGAATGGAGAGAGAAAGCTTTATCGCAAGGATTGAAAATGCGTATAGGCAGATGGAATATTCCAGGAAGTCCTATTGCGATATTGGTGGATTTCGCTCCATATTACGAAATTAAAAATGAGATTTTTTCTTGGTTATGGGAGCATTATCAGGTCGACAGTCTTCACGGATATGGCGACTATGACGAGGCTTCGATGTTCTCTTATGCCAGTGCTCTGGTGGTAGAGAGCTTCTACAACTATTATTCGCTGACAAATAAACAGGTGATATATCAAGGCAATGAATGGATGACCGGACTTGGGTTATTATATATAAACAATAAACTGCCGCGGGTTGCAACAATCTTTACAACCCACGCCACAAGCATAGGCAGAAGTATAGCGGGCAACAACAAACCGCTGTACGATTATCTGTTTGCCTATAACGGTGACCAGATGGCCGGTGAACTGAATATGCAGAGTAAGCATTCCATTGAGAAACAGACAGCTAAGTATGTTGACTGTTTCACGACCGTGAGCGATATCACAGCGAATGAATGTAAAGAACTTTTGGACAAGCCGGTAGACGTGGTTCTGCCCAACGGATTCGATAACAGTTTTGTACCGAAAGGTGCTCAGTTTACACAAAAAAGGAAAATAGCAAGGAAACGCCTGTTGGATGTAGCCAACGCCCTCTTGGGCACCAGTCTGGACGATGACACATTGATCGTCTCGACGAGCGGCAGATATGAATTCAGAAATAAAGGCGTAGACGTATATATAGAAGCTATGAACCGTCTGCTTCGCGACACGAGTCTCGAAAAGAACGTGGTGGCATTTATCGATGTACCCGGTTGGGTGGGAGAGCCCCGTCAGGATCTGATAGAGAGACTGAACAGCGGCAAGCAATATGACACTCCGCTGGAAGTGCCGATGCTGACACACTGGCTCCATGAGATGAGTCATGACAACGTATTGGACATGCTGAAATATCTGGATATGCAAAACCGTAAGGAAGATAAGGTGAAACTGATATTCCTGCCCTGTTATCTCACTGGTGAAGACGGCATCATGAACATGCCTTATTACGACCTGGTACTGGGCAACGACCTCTGCATCTATCCGTCATATTATGAGCCGTGGGGATACACCCCGCTGGAATCCATCGCCTTCAAAGTGCCTTGTATCACAACCGACCTGGCAGGGTTCGGACTGTGGGCAAATACCGAAAAAGGCGGTGTGAGTGAGATAACGGACGGCGTGAAGGTGATACACCGCACCGACTACAACTATTCTGAAGTGGCAGACCAGATCAAGGAGACGGTGTCGCTATATTCCAGATATACGAAGAAAGAAGTAGACAACGCCCGCTCGAATGCGGAAAAATTGTCAAAGAAAGCTCTCTGGAGCAATTTCATCAAATATTATTATGAAGCGTATGACATAGCGCTGAATAAAGCAAATAACAGAAAAAATTAATTCATTATTCAAATTTTGATAGGTTATGAAAATTAAATCAGATTATGCCAACTCTCCTCAATGGAAAGAGACAATGGTCAAATCAACACTTCCCAAACAATTGGAATGTCTAAACGAACTGGCACATAACATGTGGTGGTCGTGGAACCATGAAGCCAGAGACTTGTTTACAAGTCTTGACGCTGATCTCTGCGAAGAAGTTGGTATGAATCCCGTCCTCTTGCTCGAGAGACTGAGCTATGAGAGAAAAGAAGAGATTGTGAAGAACAAGACCTTGATGAAGAAGGTGAAAGATGTGTATGCCACATTCCGTAAATATATGGATGTAGCACCCGACAAGAAACGTCCTTCTGTCGCATATTTCAGTATGGAATATGGACTCAATCAGGTGTTGAAGATTTATTCCGGCGGTCTCGGTATGCTCGCCGGCGATTATCTCAAGGAAGCGTCGGACAGTAATGTCAACTTATGCGCAGTGGGTTTCCTGTACCGTTATGGCTATTTCACACAGACCTTGAATATGGAGGGTCAGCAGATAGCTAAGTATGAGGCACAGAATTTCAATTCCCTTCCAATAGAAAGAGAACTGGACAATGACGGCAATCAGGTGGTTGTCGATGTACCTTATTCCAACTATCAGGTTCATGCGCTGGTATGGAGAGTAAACGTAGGACGTATCAAACTGTATCTTCTTGATACAGACAACGATATGAACTCTGAATTCGACAAACCAATCACCCACTCATTGTATGGCGGTGACTGGGAAAACCGTCTGAAACAGGAGATATTGCTCGGTATCGGCGGTATACTGACATTGAAGAAACTCGGTATCACCAAGGAGGTATATCATTGCAACGAAGGACATGCAGCCCTCTGCAATCTGCAGAGACTGTGCGACTATGTGGAAAACGGACTGACATTCAACCAGGCTATGGAACTGGTTCGCGCTTCGGGTCTGTACACGGTACATACACCTGTTCCTGCAGGTCATGACTATTTCGACGAGACACTGTTTGGAAAATATATGGGTGCTTACCCTGAAAAACTAGGTATATCTTGGGATGAATTTATCGGAATGGGTAGGGAGAATCCCGACGACCACTCTGAACGTTTCTGTATGTCTATCTTCGCCTGCAACACCTGTCAGGAGGTGAACGGTGTTAGTAAACTGCACGGATGGGTGAGCCAACAGATGTTCGCCCCGATCTGGAAAGGATATTATCCTGAAGAGAACCACGTGGGATATGTGACCAACGGTGTGCATTTCCCGACATGGGCTGCTACGGAATGGATCAAACTGTATACAGACAATTTCGACTCATCTTTCATGAGCGACCAGAGCAACCAGAAAATCTGGGAGGCTATCTATAATGTTCCAGATGATCTGATTTGGGATACCCGTATGGCTCTGAAGAAGAAGTTGGTAGACTATATCCGTGATAAGTTCCGCGAGTCATGGTTGAAGAACCAGGGTGATCCATCGCGTGTGGTTTCCATTCTGGACAAAATATCTCCAAATGCCCTCGTTATCGGCTTCTGCCGTCGTTTTGCCACATACAAGCGTGCACATCTGCTCTTTACAGATATCGACCGTCTGGCCAAGATCGTAAACGATCCGGAGCATCCGGTACAGTTCCTGTTCTCAGGAAAGGCACACCCGGCAGACGGAGCAGGTCAGGGACTTATCAAGAAAATATTCGAGATCAGTCAGCGTCCTGAGTTCCTGGGCAAGATCATCTTCCTTGAGGATTATGATATGCGTCTGGCGCGTCGTCTGGTATCAGGTGTCGATATATGGATGAACACCCCGACACGTCCGCTTGAAGCATCAGGTACATCTGGTGAAAAAGCCGAGATGAACGGTGTCGTCAATCTCTCGGTACTTGACGGATGGTGGCTGGAAGGTTACCGCAAGGGTGCCGGATGGGCCCTGACGGAAAAACGTACCTATCAGAACCAGGCTTATCAGGATCAGTTGGATGCCGCTACGATATATGGTCTGTTGGAAAACGAAATCATACCATTATATTATAACAAGAACAAGAAAGGCTACAGTGAAGGCTGGATCAAGGTGGTGAAGAATTCCATCGCCCAGATTGCCCCTCATTATACGATGAAACGTCAGTTGGACGACTACTACAGCAAATTCTATACGAAAGAAGCTGCCCGATTCAAGAAACTGGCTGCCAACGACAACCGTCTGGCCAAGGACATCGCCGCTTGGAAAGAATCAGTAGCTGAACGTTGGGATGGTATCCATGTTGTTTCGGAAGAAAACAATATCCCTGCGACAGGAATGGTTACAGGTGAGAAATATACGGTCAAGTATGTGATAGACGAACAGGGACTGAATGATGCAATCGGTCTGGAAATCGTTACGATGAAGACGGATGCTGCCGGAGCTGAACGTGTACACAGTGTAAAACCGTTGAAACAGGTGGGCCAGGAAGGCAACAACTTCATCTTCGAGGGAATTGTGGAACCTGATGACGCCGGCTCATACAAGAGTTGCGTGAGAATGTATCCGAAGAACGACCTGCTACCTCACCGTCAGGATTTCTGCTACGTGAAATGGTTGGAAAACTGATCAACTGATCAGACAACATAACATAAAAAAGGTGCCATACGATAAATATGGCACCTTTTATTGTTTATATATAATAGAAATATTATACCAGATATTGAGAACTGATACTCTCATTATTCACAACCCTCTTGATGGTCTGCGCGAACATCTGAGCTACAGACAGTTGCTTTACTTTGGCGCAACGGTTGGAATAGGGGATGGAATCGGTGAATACGATTTCTTCCAGGGCGGAATTCTGAACCCTTTCGCTGGCAGGTCCGCTCATCACGCAGTGAGAAGCACAGGCACGAACAGTGAGGGCGCCGGCATTCTTCATGATATCGGCAGCCTTGGTGATAGTACCGGCGGTGTCGACCATATCATCGATAATAATCACATTCTTACCTTTCACGTCACCGATAATCTGCATACTGTCGACAACATTGGCGCGTGCGCGGGTCTTGTTGCACAATACCAGCGGGCATCCTAAATATTTGGCATACGTGTTGGCACGTTTAGAACCGCCGACATCAGGAGATGCGATGACAAGGTCTTTCAGTTTAAGTCCCTGAAGATAAGGAAGAATAACACCCGAAGCATAAAGATGGTCTACAGGAACATCAAAAAATCCCTGAATCTGGTCGGCATGCAAGTCCATCGTGATAAGACGGTCGATACCTGCCACGCTCAGCAGATCGGCCACCAGTTTGGCACCGATACTAACTCTAGGTTTGTCTTTTCTGTCCTGGCGCGCCCATCCGAAATACGGGACGACGGCTATGATACTCTTAGCTGAAGCACGTTTAGCCGCATCAATCATAAGCAGCAATTCCATCAGATTGTCAGAATTAGGAAAAGTACTTTGAACCAAGAATACGTCTCGACCACGAATAGACTCTTCGTAAGAAACTGCAAATTCACCGTCAGAGAATTTGGTGATCAGGAGTTCACCTAGATGACAATCCAAACTTTGACAGATCTTCTCTGCAAGGTATCTGGAGTTAGTACCAGAAAATACCATAAAAGAGTTTTGTTCACTCATTGTTATTGTTATTTATGTTATATGTTTAGTATGCTAATCTATTGCCTTTCTTAATTTTTCGAAGTGGGAGATGATTTCGGAGTAGTTCATCTCGTTATGTATATCGAACTTGTTCCATAAACCGCCGCAGATGACGACACCGCCGAATCCCAGATCCTTCGCTATTCTGATGTTGTCCATGTCGATGCCCCCGAGCGCGTACACTTTCTTGTCTATCAGTCCCGCCTTCGCCGCAGTCTTGAGTTCTTCGATCGTGAAATTAGCTTTCTCTTCCTTGAATTCGATGCAGTCGAAGATATTCTTCAGAAATACGTAATCGCATTTCTTTTTCATTTCCCTGAGGTTGTCGAGCGACAGGCATGTCCTGCTTATCTTCCCTTTATAGTTGTCAGGGACTTCGTCTTCGGGCTGATCGATGTGGATGCCCCGCAGCCCATATTCGCTTTTGAGGTAATAATGGTCGTGGACTGTTATCTTGTTGTAACAGTCGTCCGGCAATAGCGACAGCAGTCGTTCGGAGTAAATAGGTGTTGAGCCCGGTTTATAAAGATGCAGGTTCTCAAGACCCTCATCAAATAGAGCGGATAATATTTTGTCTTCTTCCACAAAGAATGTGGATTTAGTCATTATAACAAGTTTCATTATATATGATATCTCTTTTCAGAATGCAAATGTAACAATTTTATGCTAATAATGCAATTTAACGACGATAAAAAGTTATCTTTGCATCATAAAAAATATAAAGTGAATGAAAATGAAAGTGGATATTAATACTTTTTCGGGTCTTACCACACCTATGTATATATTAGAGGAAAGTAGGCTGAGACGTAATTTAGCATTAATTCAAAGTATAGCCGCGGAGGCGGACATCGACATTATTCTGGCGTTCAAGGCGTATGCGCTGTGGAAGACGTTCCCGATATTCAGGGAGTATATCCACGCTACTACCGCCAGTTCGCTCAACGAGGCGCGACTGGCATACGAGGAGTTCGGCAGCAAGGCGCACACCTTCTCACCTGCCTATACCGACTACGAGATCAGGGACATAGCCCGTTGTTCGAGTCATCTTTCATTCAATTCGATGAATCAGTATCACCGTTATTATGATACGGTGAGGGAGGTGAATCCGGAAATCAGTTGCGGTATCAGGGTGAATCCGGAGTATTCGGAGATCGGTACGATGCTGTACAACCCGTGCGCACCGGGAAGTCGGTTCGGTATCACGTCGGACAAGTTGCCCGATACGTTGCCACCGGGAATAGACGGATTCCATTGTCACTGCCATTGTGAGAGCGGGGCGGATGTGTTCGAGCGCACACTCGCGCATATAGAAGACAAGTTTGCCGGTTGGTTTCCCCAGTTGAAATGGATTAATTTCGGTGGCGGTCATCTGGTTACCCGTAAGGATTACGACATACCACTTCTCATCAGGATGATGAAAGATTTCCACCGCAGATATCCGCATCTGAAGGTTATCCTCGAACCCGGAAGCGCTTTCGGTTGGCAGACCGGACCGTTGGTGTCGCAGGTGGTAGATATCGTGGAAGACAAAGGCATCAAGACAGCGATACTGAACGTCAGTTTTACCTGTCATACCCCCGACTGTCTGGAAATGCCCTATCAGCCCGATGTGAGAGGAGCAGAATCGTTGCCGATGGAAGCTGCCGCCGACACGGAAACGAACGAGACCGTGTACAGACTCGGCGGCAACAGTTGTCTGTCCGGAGATTTTATGGGTTCGTGGAAATTTAAAGCCCCTCTGTCGCCCGGCGACAACATCATCTTCGAGGACATGCTTCATTACACAACGGTTAAGACGATGATGTTCAACGGGATAACCCATCCGTCGATAGCCTTGCTGCACACCGATCAGGAGTTGGAAATACTACGTGAATACAGTTATGAAGACTACAAGAACCGTATGGATTGAAGAGTCTCGAAATTTTTTTAGAATATTTTTTATGGTATTTATTTGGATTTTCGAAAAAAAGCATTACCTTTGCACTCGCATTTAGAGAAATGCTCCTTGATTAAGGATTAGAATGCGGAAATAGCTCAGTTGGTAGAGCACGACCTTGCCAAGGTCGGGGTCGCGAGT
>NZ_CALMHT010000012.1 GCF_937863835.1 uncultured Prevotella sp. | reverse complement strand
CTAAAAGGTGTTGAGGTTGTAGCCCAGAAACCGCTGGTCAAGATGGAGACCGACAAACTGAGTTACCGTGTGGAGGATGACGTAGACTCGAAATCGAGCACAGTTCTGGAGATGCTTCGCAAGGTACCGATGGTAACAGTGGACGGACAGGATAACATCACCGTAAACGGCAACAGCAGTTTTAAGGTTTATGTAGACGGCAAACCGAACGTGATGATGAGCAGCAATCCTTCGCAGGTTTTCAAAAATCTGCCGGCAAGTGCCGTGAAGAGTATCGAAGTCGTTACCAATCCAGGTGCAAAATATGATGCCGAGGGTGTGGGTGGTGTACTGAACATCATTATGAACAAGTCGAATGCCGGAGGCAGTACTTCGATGAATGGATTCAACGGGACCGTCCGCGGCACAGCTTCACTCAAAGGATTCGGAGGAAGTGCTTATATCAGCGGTCAACAGGGAAAATTCTCTTACAGTGCCAATGCCATGTACAACAACAGTAAAATAAATGGTACAGAAATTTCGATGGACCGCGAACAATATAGTGATGCCGGCACTGCAAAGACCCACTATTATCAGGATGGTACTACAAAGATACCATTTACGATGGGTAATATCAACCTCGGTTACGAACTTGACTCTGTAAGCAGCGTTAGCGCCACGATGAGCATCACCAACTATAATATGAAAAACGACGGTCATCCTTCCACGTCCATGTCGGGTGGCATTTATGGTAAGGGATTCTCTTATTCCAACCAGATGTATTTGGAGAACAACAAGACTTCTTTCAACGGTAGCATAGATTATCAACGCTTCTTCAACAAAGAGCGAAACAAGTCTCTTACGATGACGTATCTTTTGTCTCTGAATCCCTCTACGACAGACAACACGACGCTATTTGACAACACGGCGACTGCTACTGTTATCGATCTTACCGATAGATATTCGCACAACAAAGAAAAAAGTACAGAGCATACCTTTCAGGCAGATTACACGACACCTATTGGTAAAGGGCAGACGCTTAACATGGGAGCCAAATATGTAGTCCGCAACAACAAATCGGATGCTAAATATTATCTGAAGGAGAACAATGATTTTGTAATCAATGAAGATGCCAGTACCAATTATAAGCATACCAACGACATTCTGGCCGGTTATGCGGAATACGAAGCGAATGTGAAACGATTTGGGTTCAAAGGCGGACTGCGTTACGAGTATACGTGGCAGAACGTGAAGTATCTGGATGGCAACGGTGACGATTTCAGTAAGCACTACGGTAATCTGGTGCCATCGGCCAATGTATCTTACAATATCTCGCAGACTCAGAATATCGGACTTACCTATAATATGCGTATCAGCAGACCGGGTATCTCTTATCTCAATCCTTATGTAGACAGGAGCAGTCCTACGTCCTTGTCGTACGGAAACACTGATCTGGATGTGGAGAAGGCTCACAATATAGGATTGGTGTACAATCTCTTCAATAATAAATTTATGATGAACGTGAATCTGCATCAAAACTTTTGTAACAACGCCATCGAACAATACAGTTTCTACGACACGAACAATATGCTCAACACCACTTATGGCAATGTGGTGAAAAGGAGTCAGACAGGACTGAGTGTCTATGCCAACTGGGCCATGGCCAAAAGCACACGACTTATCATAAACGGTGGGGTAAGTTATAACGACCTTCGCAGCGATGCCCTCGATATGAGCAACAACGGGTGGCAGGGCAACCTGATGGTAGGTGCTCAACAGACGTTGCCTTGGGATATCCGTATGAGTGCCAACTTTATCACATCTACCAAATCGTACACTTTGCAGGGATGGAGTTCGGGCTTTAATATTGTCGTGGGCAGTCTGTCTAAGTCGTTCCTCAAAGATAAGCTGAACATCAGTCTCTCAGCAATGGCCGGATTGTCTGACGGTGGAAGTCTGAAATTTGACACATACAGTCATGGCAAGAACTTCTCCAACATGCAGAACATCAAGGTTCCTATCAGTAATTTGACACTCAACGTAAGTTTCACTTTCGGTAACACCAAAATAAAAGCGAAAACGCAACCGACGAGAAAGATAGACAGCGAATTCAAAGAACAGCGCTCTCAAGGCGAAGTTCTCAACGGGGCTACGATGCAATAAGACAATCCGCACTCGGGATTAAAAATATAGAGTATTTTTAGGTTAATGTTTGGGTGGATGTGAATCCACCCGGCATTTTAGATACAAGATATCAATTAATTGATTATATTTGCCAATAAATTCAAAGAGATATGAAAATAAGCAGGAATAATATCATCGTGTCTATAATACAAGTAATACTATTGGTATTGCTTATGGTTATGCCCGCTCTCATCAATTACTTCACTTCTTTCAAGGTTAGTACAATCGGCGAGACTCTGAAGATAACTTACTTTATGGTATTCCCTGTGGTGATAGTCTATCTTGTCAACTATTATCTGGCAGTGCCGTATCTGTTCTTCAAGAAACATCGTGTAATTTTTGTATTAGCTAACATCCTGCTGATTGTCGTTGCCAATAATGGTTTCTTATGGTTCGACCCTCGCAGCCTGCCTATCTATGCCAGGGCGGGATATTATACCTATATCACCATCTTCATCGTACTCAACATTCTTATTGTCGGTTGTGCTCTGGGGCTCAGATATATCGTCAGATTAAATGACATACAGAGAAAACTCAACGAACAAAAACAGAAGAATACAGAAGCGGAACTCAACTGGCTTAAGAACCAACTCAACCCGCATTTTCTCTTTAATACACTCAACAACATATCAAGTCTTACCCAGATTGATGCGGATGCCGCGCAGGATAGTATATCCCAACTGAGCGACCTGCTGCGTTATGCGCTCTACCAGAGTAATCAGAAGATGGTGCCCATAACAGGTGAGATAGAATTCATGCGCAACTATATCGACCTGATGCGTCTGAGATGTACAGAGAAGACGAGCGTGGATGTGGATATGAACGTGGGCAATGGCAATATGATGATTGCTCCCCTACTCTTCATCTCTCTGATAGAGAATGCTTTCAAACATGGGGTAAGCAACAGCAACGATTCTTTTATCAGGATAGGCATGAAAACGGAAGATGATACGATTATCTTCTCGTGCGCCAACAGCAATTTCCCGAAGACAGACAAGAATCGCAGCGGTTCGGGAATCGGGATAGAGAACCTCCGTCGCCGACTGCAACTTATATATCCTTCGCACTATGAATATAAACAGAATATGGAAGGCGATACGTATATGGTAGAAATCAGAATTAAGACAGAAGGATGAAGAATATCACTTGTATCATTATAGATGACGAACCTCTGGCTATCAAATTGCTGGAGAATTTCGTAGAGCGCACCCCGGTATTGACGTTCATCGCATCATATACAGATTCGGTGAAGGCATTGGCGGCACTGAAATCAAATCCCGTAGATTTGGTATTCCTCGACATACAGATGCCGGATATGGACGGTATGGAGTTGTCGCGCATGGTACCGGCAGACACACGTGTGATCTTCACGACGGCATTCAAGGATTACGCCTTCGACAGTTATGAAGTCAACGCTCTTGACTTTCTGCTTAAACCGATCCGTTATAACAAGTTCGTGGCTGCCGTAGACAAAGCAAAACAGTGGTTCGCGATGGCTGCTGACACGAATAAGTCGGTAACCGAACTCAATTCTATCTTTATACGTGTAGATGGTGAACTGCGGCGGATAAGTATTGATGCGATAGAATATGTGTCGGGTATGAGCGACTATGTCATGTTTTATCTCTCGGGGGAGAAGAAACCGCTCATCACGCATCTCACAATGAAATCAGTCGAAGACTTGTTGCCTAAGAATGACTTTATGCGGGTGCACCGCTCTTATATCATCGCGTTGAATAAGATTCGTTCGATAGACCGCAACAATTGCATCTATATCGGTTCGGAAGTGATTCATGTCACCGACGCATATCTGGAAACATTCAAGGGATACCTGAAGACAAAGTTTCCAGGTGAGAAACTCTAATTTTTCTTATAATTCCCGGAATGTTGGAATGTGGCACGCTTTTTGTGCTATATATAGTATACTTACCAATCAGATAATAATATGGCAGCAGGTAAATGGTTAGGGGGATTCCTCGGATTTATCACCGGAGGACCGCTCGGTGCTTTGGCAGGATTTGTATTAGGTTCTATTTTTGATTATGGACTTAAAGCAGTAAATTCAGAAGACAATAATGGTAATCCTTATTCCGGTAGTAATAACTATCAGAGCGGCGGCTATACCCGTCAACAGTTTTACGAGGGACAACGCAACAGTTTCTTGTTCTCCCTGCTTGTATTGGCATCTTATATCATCAATGCGGATGGTAAGATTATGCACAGTGAGATGGAACTGGTACGCAATTTTCTGCGTTCCAATTTCGGCGAATCGGCTGTAAGTCAGGGTGAAGAAATTCTGAAGAAACTGTTCGACCAGCAGCGCGACCAGAACAACAGGAACCCTTATGCGTTCCGTGATACCATCCGCCAGTGCAGTGCACAGATAGCTGCCAATATGGATTACAGCCAGCGGCTTCAACTGCTCCATTTCCTCGTTATGATTGCCCAGGCAGACGGTCATGTATGTACAGAGGAAATCAACGCCATTAAGGAAGTGGCTCAATATATGGGTATGGACCGGGATGATGTGGAATCGATGCTTAATCTTAAGGGGACAAGCATAGACGATGCTTACAAGGTTCTAGGCATATCCCCTTCAGCCACAGATGATGAAGTACGTGCAGCCTATCGCAAATTAGCCTTGAAGCACCACCCCGACCGTGTGTCGACACTGGGCGAGGACATCAAGAAAGCTGCCGAAAAGAAATTTCAGGAAATCAACGAGGCCAAAGAAAAAATCTATAAGGCACGCGGACTGTAAAGGTGTACTAACTAAGACAAGACGGCGGTTATACTGTCAAGGAATCCTCCACAGGCATCTTCGAGCAGGTCGAGCACCAGTTCGAAACCTCTCTCTCCACCATAATAAGGATCGGGTACGATATTATGATTCGGATGATGGCTAAAATAATCCCCCAGACGGTGTATCTTATGTTTTTCTTCGTCCGAGCCCACCATTGCAGACAGATAAGAGAAGTTTTCCTCATCCATCACCATGATATAGTCGAACTTCTCAAAGTCGGACATAGATATCTGTCGAGCCCTACTGCAGAAATCGTACCCACGCTCAGCACCATGCTTACGTATACGTTTATCGGGCAAATCGCCTACATGCCAATCGCCAATTCCTGCAGAATCGATTAAGAAGCTGTCGGTCAATCCACGTTCATCAACCATCTGTTTCATGATTCCTTCCGCTGCCGGAGATCGACAAATATTTCCAAGACAGACAAAAAGAACAGATATCTTTTTATTTGATTTCATAGAGACGATATTGAGAAAGATGATTATTGTTCAGGATATTGCTGATAGATAGTCAGTCCGAAATCTGAAGTGATGGCATATATGTACTCCATCACATCAGCCAGATGATGTTCATACTCCTTCCATACCTTATCTTTCAGGAAGAAATAGAATTCCATCGGCAGTCCGGCATTGGTAGCTTCCATCTGACGGACCATAATCGTCATCTCGGCATTGATATCATCACGCCCTGCCAGATATTTCTCCAGATACTTGCGATAAAGAGACATATTGACATCACCCGTTTTGATTTCGCCCGCCTTAAAATAGCCACGTGTTACAAGACGATTACAAATACTTTCGTCAACGGGTTTCAGACTACGGAAATCATAATAGACAATACGTTTAACTCTGCGACCGTCACTGTGCTGCATTCCTATCCAGTTCTGAAAAGAACCCTCCACGAGTTTCTGCGGCGATACGGTGATAATGGTATTATCGAAATTGCGTATCTTGACTGTTGTTAGTGATATTTCTTCCACTACACCGTTTGCTTCCGTACCCTGCACCGTTATCCAGTCGCCCTTATGCAACATATTGTTGCTGGTAAGACGGATACCTGCGACAAGTCCTGATATGGTATCTTTGAATACCAGCATCAAGACGGCTGAGGTGGCACCCAGTCCGGCGAAAAGCGTAAACGGACTCTTGTTGATGAGTGTTGCCACCACAACGATGGTGGCTATAAACACGATTAATATCTTGAGTACGCCACAGAAAGTGACAAAATACTGTTGTATAGACGAACGACGTTCAGACTCCAGTCCTTTAAACGAACCGATAAAGACAATAAACAGTCGGGCTGTCATGATGGTGATATAGATGGATGTTATACGTTTGAGCAACAGTTCTACCACATGAAACTGATAGAAGACCATCGGCAGCAGTTTCCATATCACAATGGCCGGCACGATATGACAAGCAGCCACGAGCACTTTCCTGTTGAGCAGGACATCATCCCATTTAATGTCGGTCTTGGCTGTAAACTTAACAATGATAGGTACGAATATCTTTCTACATATCAAATCGGACAACCATGCCAGGATAATCGCTACGATGACGAGCAGTATATGGCGTGATACGGGTACCATCTGACCATGTATACCGCATAACTCAATGATCCGCTCAACAAAGATTCTGATAGTTTCCATCATATTCATAATACAACTGTTTTTTAGATTATGGTTGGCACAATATCTGACACACTTTATCCTGGAAAGCACGTCCGTTCTTGCCATATAGCAACCCCTGATTGATAATGCTGAAACACAACTGGTGTCCGTTGGCGGCAGTACAATAACCCGCCAGACTGCTGATACCCGTTACGGTACCTGTCTTTGCATGTACGTTGCCATTGGTAAAACTGCCCCGCATTCTCTTCTTCAACGTTCCGTCCTGACCTGCCACCGGCAGAGAAGGATACAGATGCAGATATATATTACTGTTCTGATATGCATATCTGAGGAATTTCACTTCCAGGTCGGCAGAAACATAATTGTAGAGGGAAAGTCCGCTGCCATCGGCTATCTTATAACCCATCGGATCGAGTCCTACCTTCTTGATCAGTTGTCTGATTACAGCTCTGGCACTGCGTGATGTAGCAGGACGGTTGCCGGTACTCGCCGCAATCTGATAAAACATAGATTCAGCATATAGATTATCACTCTCCTTCATCATCTTCATCAGTATCTGGTCGATGGTATGGAAACGTGTGCAAACCGAATAGGCGCCATTGGGCAGTTTGCCGTCATTGATAAAGGCATCCACATAGATACTGTCGTCACGGAGAGTCTCCTTAAAACGGTCCATAAATAAATCTTTGCGACTGATAAGCAACGGTGACAATGTAGGGTTGTCATCGTCCCAGCACCATCCCTCACCCAGTTTGTCACTGTTCTTCATGGATACATCGCCATAAAGACGGCCACGAATCGTATCAACGCCCATCTTGCGGAACCCCTCGGCAAAAGCTTTCATATCATCGCTGTTGAACCTTGGGTCGAAACCGCCAACGCAATAGACGTCTCCATTCAGCGTGTTATTTTCTATCTGTCCGGTATAATAAAGGGATGTACGGAACTGATAAGAACCGCCCAACTTATCTATAGCTGCAATGGCTGTAATCAGTTTCATTGTAGAAGCAGGGCGAAGAAGCATCCGGTCATTTACCTTATACAACACAGAATCGGCGGTAAGATCGTATATCTCCATACCTACCTGAGATGTCACGAACATTTCGTTCTTCATCAGTTTATCAAGTTTTGCCTGTATATTCTGCGGCCAGGGTAATGACATCGCCACGCTGTCTATCTCTACAGACATCGTATCCGGTGTATCACTATTCTCATCGTCCACAACGGTATCATCCGTCTGAGCCATCACTGGCATAACGGAAACGAGCATCATCAACAAAAATAAATTCAGTAAACGCTTAATCATAAATCCTTTTCAATATTTTTCTGACGCTTTTCCAGTTCTGCTATGAATGCGTCATCGTTCTCCGGCTGAACAGATACGAAGTGTTCCGAGCCATATTCCAAGAGAATGTAATGCGAGAATTTCATCGGTGTGGTCATCCTTGTTACTTTGATTATCTCGTTTACCGGTATTGTTAGTTTCTTAGCAAACCTGCCATGACTGATAATCAGATTACCATCTGATGTAAACGTGTATACAGTATGTATCACCCGTTCGATAATCACCACAAGCACTACGACCACAACCAACCCCATCAGTGCATTGGCTGCTGAGCGTACCCACAACAGATATCCTGCCAATAGAGTCAGGACAGTAATTGTACATTTTGCTGCCAGCGTAAACCGCTGATGGAATAATCGGTCCATTCTGTTAATTTAAATGTGCAAAGTTAGTGCAAATTGAGCGTAACACAAAATAAATAACAAAGTTTTT
>NZ_CALMHT010000011.1 GCF_937863835.1 uncultured Prevotella sp. | reverse complement strand
CTTGCCCCTGTTTCAATGTTTACAAGGAATACCACTCCATCTAGGGGCGGTATTCTTTTTGTTGTTTTTTGCCTTTTGTCTTTTAGCTTTTTTCGTGGTCCTTTCTTTTTACGCAGTGCGCGAGAAATTTTGCCTTAAAGGAAAATAAGTCCTTCAAGGTAAATTTATTTCGGCAGTGCGCAATCGAGTGAACGGGTATCGACTGGAATAGCTATCTGAAGACGGGCATAAACTGTATTCCCAAGGCATTCGCTATCCGCAGAAAACTAGACATCTGCATATCCGTCTCACCCTTTTCTATTCTAGAAATATATGAACGTTTCACCCCTACGGCATCTGCTAATTGCTGCTGAGTGAGTTTCTTCTCTTTCCGCCTATTACGCAAAACTTCTCCATAATACCACGCCACAGATTGCTGGTCGAACTCATCTCTTGAAGCTGAGCCTTCCTTACCGTATTTTCGGTCTAATAATTGTGTAGCTGTCATCAGCCCTTTTAGCTTAGTTTCATCAATCTTTATCATAGCCTAACCCTTTCAATATTTTAGTTGCTGTCTTAATTTCCTTCTTATAATCTTTAGTCGACTTCTTCATAAATGCGTTGAGCAATATCACTTTTTTTGCATTATTGATATTGTCGTTGTCTATCGTAAAAAGAATTGTGCGATAGGCATTCATACCGACCGAAACTCTCATTTCATATAAATCCGTTCCTTCTAAATGTTTAATAAAGTTGATTGGCAATATCTTTATTGTCCTTACAACTTGCATTGTATAGTCAAATTTATGCTGGACCTTTACATCCAAATTCGTATAGAAGTCAGAAAATTCTTGCGTAAAAATCAATTCTCGCAAATCATTCTTCTGTAATTCATTTTCTTTCATTATGCAAATGTAACTAATTAGTTTCAAATATACAACTTTTTATTGAACAATTTTACATTTTTGCCTTATCCCTGAAATTTGTTGCCTATTCGTTTGTTACATTTATATTTAGTGGTTTAAAGATAAACGAGCGAACTTATGGGGTTAACCTGGCAATTACACACGAATGGGTAAAAAACGACATTAACATACTTTATCGTTGTGTTTTATTATAATTTCAAAACTTTATCGTATATTTGCAGCATGAAAGAAATTAAAGAAAAAGAAGAAGTCGAACGTTTTCTGAAGCAATTCATGCCCAAACTGGATATATGGGGTATCATTTTCATTGATAGAGACAAAAATGATGCAGCGTTAAAGGCAATGGGGATTACCCCAAAAGCTCGTGAAACAATCATCAGGGGCATTGAAACAGACGATTATGTAGAAACCATTCAAGACATTGCTTCATGGGGGAATATGTGGGTGTTCGGCAAAGATGCATTTGATAAAAACATTTATATTAAAATCACACTTGGCCAGCCTAATAGCAAAACCATCTGTATATCTTTTCATGAATCGGAATATAAAATAGAATATGCCTTTAAGGGCAAGAAAGGAGACAAATAATGGAATTTTACGTTGACATGGCAAGCCCATTCACGGGTGGACGAGTTAAGGAAGTCTTTACGACAGAAGAACAGGAATTCAGAAAGGAGAAATTCACTGTTCATACCCGTTATTATGTTTGTGAAGATACGCAAGAGAAATTTACGACCACAGAGCAAGACGAACTGACGTTCAACGAACTCTATGGTCAGTACCGTACCCTCCATGGAATACCCTTTCCCAGTGAGATTAAGACAATCAGAGAACAGTATGGTTTAAGCCTGTCCGCTATCAGCCGTATATTAGGCTTCGGAATCAATCAGTATGCCAATTATGAGAACGGACAGATGCCTTCAGAATCCAATGGTAAAATGATTCTCGCAGCCAAGAACAAAGAATTCATGCTTGCCCTGCTGGACTCATCCCATAGTGAATTCACCGAAACCGAGTATCAGAGATTGAGGGCATCCATTGCGTCCGCACCAGACAGGATCACCCCAGACAGACGAGTCGCACTGTTTTATTCAGACACCCAGTGTTCAGTCTTCAATGGTTTCGGAGCGCTCTCGCCCGAAAAAGTATCTCAGATGGTCAAATTTTTCATCCATCACGAAGACCGTCTGTTTCCTACAAAATTGAATAAGCAACTATTCTATTCAGATTTCTTGTGTTATCGTCTGCACGGACGTTCCATGAGCGGACTCCGTTACCAAGCTATCAAATACGGTCCCGTCCCTTTTCATTACGACACGATTTATGATAACATCGAAGGTGTTGAAAAAGACATTGTCATCAGGCATAATATCGAGAGTTCATGTCTTCGCTGTGACGGTTTCGACACATCCGTATTTTCGCAAGAAGAGATAAAAGTTCTGGAAATTGTGCTTGAAAAGACAAAGAGTATGACGACAGAACATATTGTAGCAATCAGCCATAAGGAACCAGCCTGGCTAACCCATAATTCAGACAACGGCTTTATACCATATACGGATGCTTTTACATTAAAGCTGTTGTCAATAGAGTCTGCTCCCCTCACCTCTTCGCATACTCCATCCACTCCGAAATAAACACTCACCATTCTTCTCTTCGACGAAGAGAAGAATGGGACATTAGGACATCCATTCCATTTAGTGGTTTAAAGCTAATCGAGTGAACTTGAGGGGGTACTTGTGGGTGAACATGCTTCGGAATATCTAATGATAATTTAAGCATCTTCTAGTGCCATACATACTACCCCCAGCTTATCTTCAATTTCAGCAATTGTTTTAAATGAAAAATTTACTTTTCCAGATAATATTTTGCTAATATATTGAGGAGAAACTCCTAGCTTATGAGCTAAGTCCGAACGACTTAACCTTTCCCGCTGCATGTAATCTATCAGAGTCAAAGAAACCTTTCTAGACCATTTGAGCCAAGTTCCATTTTCCTTCCTCCATTGAGTATCATCTTCAAATTGAGAAGGATTCGCACTTTCGTGCTGCTTTAAAAATTTAATACCTTTTGTCTCCATATCAAATATCCTCCGCTAAATCTATAAAACTATCTTTGCATGCATCTTATCTTATGCAAATATATATATAATTTTATACACACGCAACTTTTAAGTTGAAAAAGTGCAACTTAAAAGTTTAATTTAACGATACAGCGCTATCATCAGTTTGTTACATTTGTTACCCATTATATTTAGTGGTTTAAAGATAAACGAGCGAACTTATGGGGTCCTTGTGGGTGAACATACTCCGGAATATGTAAAAAAAGCCCGTCCCATATAGAGGCAGGCTTATCATTTCCTTTTATAGTGCAGAGAAAATGACCGTAATCACTTATAGCATTTGGTTTAATACCACTGTAAAGATAATGCAAATCGAGAGCAAAATCATCAAGCTTGCCGCCGAGTATCATGATACTTTAAAGTGCTTGGCACAGATAAGTATTATATTTGGAAAAACAATTATTTTCTTTCCAAATTGATAAAAAAATGCTTAATTTGGAAGGAAAATAAATTTTGCTACGACCAAAGTGTAGCTTATTCATCCTTCAAGATAAGCGGTTATTTTTAATGGCAGAACCCAAATCTTCCTTTGGTACCGATTGGTGCGCTATGATGGTACCGATTCGCCGATACTATCAGATGATTTACTTATGATAAGCGTCATTAACATCCTCTTTTATGATATTGACAATTTGTAGATGTTGGCTCCTTGTGATAATATGTGCATACATCTCATGCCCACATGCGTCTATATAGATAGGAATATTTTCAATATCATCACAAAAACGAGGTCCGAACTTCTCAAACATTTTAGTAAACAGCTTGCTTCTATATTTTTGTGGAGATATACCATTATCTCTCTTTTTCTTATTCATTGGCACTTCGTTCAAATCATCGCAGATGAAATAGAATAATGTATTAATATGAGAAGCCAGATACTCTCCAAGAAATTCGCAAATCTGTGCCATAACTTTCAAGTTAGTCTTATTTGTCAAATTTCCATTCCTTGTAAGATATATTGCTAATAGTTCTATATCATTATGTTTAAGAAAATTATTGGTCTTTGTAGACAAAAAAATGTTATCTTCATCAGATAACATCACTATATATTGTTCTCCCTCATTATTAGTGAAGGATGCGTGGATTTGCATTAGATGTTTATTTTATATGTATACTCAGTTTGTTTGCGTAATTTATCTAATTGAGATTCTTTTCTATTTCTCAACTTCTCTATCAAAGTCACCAATTTTTTAGATGAACTTCTAACGACCAATATTTCATGTGTATTTACCATACAATTTATATTTTTTGCAAAGATACGACATAAATCCATTCCTTCCAAATATTTTTTGAATATTTTCCTAAATGACCAAGAGGAATGAAGAACGCACATCTTACCCAAGAAGAGTTGGCACATCGTATTGGCGCCGACAAAGGATATATATCAAGGATAGAACGAGGCTTGACTATTCCTACCGTAGCTACATTATATAAGATTGTAGCTGCCATGGGTATGACCATCGAACTCAAACCTATCTAGCATCGGAACAAACAGATATATATATAATTATTCCTAACAGAAATAACAACATCATACGTTAAGTACTATATTTGCAAGACTAAAAAATCCCAACGACTACGACATTACATTCTCATCTTTTCAAACAGATCGTCAACACTATCGTAACTATTCACTCTACCACAGCGGATATCTTCCTGGGATTTTTCATAATCGGTAGTTCTATTTCTCATAGAAGCCATTTTTGCTATATTCACACCATTTGGCATACATCTCCTTGTAATTATCCTTAATAAACGTACGGATAATTCGAAGCTGTTTTTCAGTAAGCATACCTTGACTTTGGACTTCTGTCTCACCATCACCTTTAACGAAGAGTTTGGCTGAGCCCGATTCTGATAATCTGCGATCACTGGCATGAACATGCATAGCCTCAATAATACAATGTGAAGTGAAATACAGATAGTATCCACAAATCATAAAAGAATAATACTTAGGCATAAATACCATCCTCCATGAATTTTTTGTTACGCTTCCAATAGTCGTTCACAATTTCTATCTCGATGTCATCCATACTGGTTTCAAGTATTTCACCATTTGGTTGTATAATGGAAGCATGAAAAGGAGGTTCTATGGATATGATGCGGATATTCCCGTCATCCAATTTTGAAAATGCATAACCGCATACTATCATTGTCGCATTTTCTATGATTTTATCGATATCAATATTATTAGTCATATTTAATTTTCAATGTTTTAATTGGACTCAGAAATGTCTTTTCATCAATATAAAGATTTTGCAGAATTGGAACCAAGTCAATGTATTCTTCAACTTCACCGATACCTGCATATTTCGCCATGACGACAATGTAACCTTTATCCCATTCCTTAACAGCGGTGTAACGAATCAATTTATCCGGTGCACGAAACCGTATCGTTTGGTTACCGAAACTAAACGATGTCATATTCTTCTGGTTTGACAGGAATGCCACGGATTGACTATTACTATCTGCCTTTTGATTCTTTACTTGTGCCATAATGTTTTTTTCCTTATGCCGAGATTCAGCTTATCTTTTGCAAAGTTACGACATAAATCCATTCTTTCCAAATGTTTTTGAATATTTTCCTAAAGGACCAAGAGAAATGACCTTTATTATATCCACCTATCATCTAATCCGCGAGGAGCATCCGATGCGCCCCCCTGCGGTTGTTTATGGTCAGCGAGGTGCTGCCCCTTGCGGTTTCCCCCCTGCGACATTCCGCAGCTTAGCGTAAAGAATTTGTAATATTTTCGAAATCACAATGAGTCTGAGATTGCTGAGCAATCCCAGGAGCGAATTCTCGGCGTGTGTCTGAACGTAGCGAGTTAGTGAGAGGATTAGATAATTGAGATAACAGGCATCGACTGGAATATTTATATAACGAAAATGATATCAACGAGTTACAAACAGATTGTCCTCATCCAATCAGTCATTTCTTTCACAGTCTTAAACCGATGAGTAGATGTGTTGACAGGTTCTTCATACATTTTTTTACCCGTCTGAGTTTTGCTTACGACATTCAACATATATAAAACATCATCGGGAAGATTTATTGATTCAACCTTTATACCATTCAACTTTCCATGATCATTTACAAATGTATTATAATATTCATCCATAAAACTTCTAGTGGCAAACAAGACCTTAGAGAAATCAATAGAGACTTCTGCTTCATGCGTGTTTTTTACATAAAGGAGTAAATCCTCCACTGCTATTCGCGACTTCAAGTCATTACTTAACACTGATGTTATATCTATTATCTTCATATATATACCCTTTCTATATTATTCAACATATTTAATGTAATTAAAATCTTTATTATCGAAATATATACGACAAATGACCACAGTACCTTTACAATACAATCCTTCGGGAATTTCCACATATTCATTCAAATGTTCTGTTTTCATTAACATTGCAGAACCTGAAATCATAATAAACATACCTCCTAAGCCATCAGTAAGCATTTTTTTACTAGTTACAATACCGAATCCTCTGTTTTCCGCATCTGGCAAATTTTTCGTTGATATTCCACGGTTAGCTGCCTTAAGCGCTTCCATATCAGTATGAATATCAGCATCATTATTTTCCTTATAACTACCTAAAAGGGTAATACCCCTATCAGCAATACAAATATCAATAAATCTTTTTACCTTATTAGTTACAGCAGAAATATATCCAAAATCAGATTTGGCATGCTGAGTAATATTATCCACACATTCACCAATAATATATCTCAATCCAGAAGCAACATTATTTATATTACCTATCTGTTCAATTAAGACATCCTCTATGATAGATTGAATATTATCTTTCAAATCATCTTCTAAACGAGAAGTTGGAATTGCCACAATAGGTAGATAGTCAGTAATAGTATAGGCTTGCATCATGGCACGAAATGCAGACAACCGTATTTCACTTGAATTAATTCCATCACAGAAAGAAACGTCTTTTAAATCTTTAGAAAGTCTATATTGAATATTTTTCCCCGAGCCAGACAGAAAGACAGATAGAGGCAAAGTATAAGCAGGCGCTTTTGTTGAGACATTAGAAAAGTCCAACAAAACGCCATCACTCTCAACGATTTGAACTTTGTTTACTATTTCAAATACATTTGAGAGATATTCTATAATATTGCTTTTGTCCGATATATTTGATTCAACTAACATTTTTACATTTTAAGTATATATGCAAAGATAAACAATATTATTGAATATACATAGCTTTAGGCAATCAAAAAAATATCTCATTTATTATTTTTATCATAAATTGACATATTCTCATCCAACACAACTATTCCTGTAGGTGTTGTGATCACTTAAATTGTGGGCATACTGGTAATCACGTATTGACTTCTTGAATGGCAGAACCCAAATCTTTCTTTGGTACCGATTCATGCGCTATGATGGTACCGATTCGCCGATACTATCAATATCTATGAAAACGACCTCGTGTTAAATCCTTTCGGCGGCACATTTCAATCCGCTAGAGGTGGCACATTCATCGCGTTACTATCACCTAGTTCATAAACCCCAATATTCGCAACAACTAATTTTTTCATATCAGTCCTCTTTGTATTTTAAGTCGTTTTTGTAAAACATTTATAAATTGGCATAGACTTAAACCATTTTAAATTTTTCTTAGAGACTTCCCTTAAACACATGTTGCAACCCTGTTCATTATCAATGAGCAGAAAAGCACCTGCTCTCATAAGATTGTCCGCATGATTATTATAAGCTATCGATTCTGCAAACCTTTTGTCATCATCCGTCATAATCCTCATACGCTTACGTATTTGGATAGCATTTAAAGAGTAGTTGTCCCTTGTGTTTTTATTTTTCTCATTTGCAATAAGCCACTCTGTTATATTCATTGATTTATCTAGCAATTTCTTTCTCCAATCAGATTGCTCATTAAGTTTATCCGATGCGTTCAATAACTGAAGCATATTCAAATTAATATTACTCATAGTTTCATCGTTTATTTTCAAAAAACAGAGATAAGAAGGCAAAATTGCATTTAGATCAATATTATTATATTTATTGTAGTCATCTGCTTGAAGATAAGCATAAGAAGATATTGGCTTTTGCTCCCCGTTTTTTGCTTTATATGATGTATGAATAGGAGCATCAAAGTAATTGTAAACTAAAACCTTTCCGTCCTCTCTCTTCATCGTTAACAACAAAAAATGTAAATTGCATACAGCCATGTCAACAAGTTGAAACCCCATATCAAGTTCCATTGTTTTTTCTGTTATTACATAATCTTTGAGTGTATTTAAATTTCTGGAATCCTCATCTGTGATATTACTAATATCCAAATCCTTATTTGAATGCAGCCTTCCCATTATAGGCAAAAGTTGTCTGTAATGGTCAAGATCATGTCTCATCTTTTTTACGTCAAACATATTATCGTAATGAGCATTTAATAAGAAAACACGTTCCCCTATAGTTTGTTTTTACTTTCAGCCATGGCAATTATAAACTCATACTCTTTCAAAACATCATTCAACAACTTAGCATTTCTTTCATATTTAGCTTGTGCTGTTATATTTTCACCTCCATCCGTTGGAAATATTATTGTTAGACATTTCCTATCTTAATAGTAAAAGCACCCTTAGATAATACAGCCTCATAACTGATTTGTTTATTACAGTCTGAATGAAAAATTCTCATTTCATCAATAAAATTATTTATGTCAGGTGTCACTCGGCAATGTTTAAAAGAATTTGTCGTTTGGTTCGCTTTGTATTTGAGTATATTTCTGATTTTGGAAGGTGTCAGCTTAACATAGAATATCCTTGTGTCATTTTCTATTTCTTCGACGACAAAGAACAAGCATCCCCCTTCCTTCAAGTAATTTTTTAAACTCGTTAGTTTTATACTATATTTCTCTTTTTCTAGAAAATGTTTTACCACTTTACCCTTTACTTGGACGTTTATCCTACAGTCCATGTGAGAGTTTTTTTGATCTTTTGAGTTATAGATAAGAATAAAGCCGTCCCATTCGGGTTCCTTATCCATCTTATTTATATTGGGATTTAGCAAGTCGCTCTGTAAGCAATAACTTTGGATAACAGTAACCCCGCGTCCGTCAATAACAGATGAACTTGTTTCGTTTTTAATATTTTTTTATCATATTCTTGGTTATCTTACTTTGAAGAAGAGATTTTAAATATAATTGAAATCAATATAATATCCCAATAATTTTTATTTTTCTACTTCCAATTTTTTACTAACTCTATATTGTCACTATGCGGTTTGTTCATTTCATCTATTTTGTCAATCTGCACGATTACAGGTAGTTCTGTGATAGTACCAGAAAGGATACATGCTCCAGTTGGCAAGATAGGTAATGTTTCGATTGATAATTGATCAAGGAAAGAAATAGCCTTTTCAACCATATCAATATCCCGATTATTTATCAAGCGATGAATGAAATAATTATGCAATTGAGAAATTATCGTCGGTGAAATATCCGACGGCCTCTGACTTGCGATAGTCATAAAGACACCGAATTTTCTCCCCTCTTTTATAATCTCTTCGAATGTTTCCAATCTGAAGTCTTTCCATGTTTCGCTCTCTCGTTGTGATTCATACGACAATATATTATGAGCTTCGTCTATTATGATGTTCAGAGAATGAGCTAACGCTTCTTTATCTTTCAATTTTTTATGCTCAGAATATAATTTCACAGAGAGTAGCATGGGGATTAATTTCTTCATACTAATATTTACGTTGTTCAGGTTGATAACAGCAAAATTCTGATCGTTCCAAAAATTTTCGTGATTATCAATAGTAAATACCTTATCAAAATCCTTTTGAACAGCCTTTAATTTATTTATAGCAGGAGCGATGTGCTCGTTCTGAGCGCGATTATTCAATACATCATATATCAGTTGTATATATAGAAATTTAATGATGATAGCCAAAAATGGCTCATCGAAATCTAGTTTAGATATATATGCATTAAGAGGCAAATTATCTATCATATTTAAATTACTACTATCATTCAAGTATTTAGCTCCATTATTGCCCTTGATTACAAAAGTATGACATACGGGATACCAATCAATATCTTTACGGTATTCAATTTCATTACCATAAATATCTGTCTTGGGTAGTATTTCTTCAAAATAATCCAATAATAGGTATGCTCTGACTCCATCTTGCATAGTCAGAATATCAACCAATAATTTATGCAAAATATTATGATAATAATTAGTTGCATCTTCACTATTCTTTACTCTTTTATAAAGAGATATCGCTCTTTTGATAAATGGTTGCTGCGTTTTTTCAGTGGCATTCGCAAGAATAGAAAGCAAATTCACATCCAGTAAATCTTCTTCGAATAATGGTATCTTTTGATTTTTATCATTCTCTTTAGTCGACAGATTGTAAATCTTTTTATGTGTTGTGATGCAGTTCTGGTATGCATATTCTCCGTTAAAATCAAATAGGAGAAACTTTGCATTATCTTTGAATTTCTGACTATCACTGAATTTATTAAATAGTTGTTTGTATATATTGGCCAATGTGTATGATTTGCCGCTACCAGTATTTCCAAATATACCTATATGACTAGAAAAAAGCTTGTCCACGCTCAATTTGACAGCCATTCTTTCTTCATTAAGCAGAGTACCAATACGAATTGGCACATCATCGTTACTGACAAATTTATATAAAGTATCAAATTCATCATTGTCAAGTACAAAACATTTGTTACCTAGTAATGGTAACTCCTTGATACCCTTTGTATAGATTTTGTTTTCGATGTATCCAAGTATTTTAACATATAATATTCGTCTCATTTTATCCGATTGGGCAGCATAAGCAGAATTATAAGTTTGATCTTCTTCGATACGTTCACCATCGACCTTAGCAATAATGTAATTATATCCCTTAGCAATTTTAATGTAGCCACCCACAGACACATTTTTAATGAGAGAGCCCTGATAGAAAAGATGAGCAAGATTTTTCTGCTTATCCACTAACACCTGGACTTCCCTACCTTGTATAGAAATGACTTCGCCAATTTGAAAAATAGAGTCATGTGTTAAGATATCTTTATCACTCATAACGTATTATATAGAATTAGCAATTTTATTAAGAATCTTATCAGTAATGGATTCTAAATCGAATTTATCCAAATCATTGATTTTCTGACCATTTACAGTAACATCTTCAGGAGCAAGAAACTTCACATTATTATTTCTGAATGATCCGCCCTTTGATAAATTATTTATTATTGCCGTTTTAGCACCACTTTCGTAAGAAAAGACGATTATTTGTAAAGTTGGATTGTTATTAGCGGCTCGGACAGTCATTTGAGCAATATGTTCATCCGCAAACGAGAAGCCAGCAACCAGCAGCAAAGCATTAGGTTGTTCAAGTGCGTTGGAGAATAAACGTAATAGTTCATAAAAATGCATATCAAGAACTGTTGTGCTAAATTTCCTTTTGTTAGGATTCACCATAACAATTTTTTCGTACTCAGTCATAAATTTTTTGTATGAATCAATGCTGAATGAATCTTTCGTCATAACAGTTCGAGCAGATGCAGTCAGTTCATCTATGGTTTTTGTAGAATCTATTACATTGATAAAATCATCGTCCGGAAGTTCATCTATTGCATCTTTAATTCTTTTCACCTGTTCAAGAGAATCATCAGATGTAATTTCATTAGTGGTTCCATTATCTATCCAATTAGAAGAACCATGAATTTTGATATAATTAAAGGTAGGGATTTCAGAGACCTTTTGATAGTGAAGACTTTCCTTCGATAAGATTTTACTAAAATTATCCTCATCAAATCGTGTATCCATGTGCCCTCTGAAGCCATCATTAAGTTCAATACCTTTAGAACAAGAAGCACGCTCAATAAACATATCAATATTAGTGGAGAATATGTTTATTTTCTTACTAAGTAACGGAACTTGTCTTTTTGCTACTAATAAATTCATTGTTCCAAGGAACGACTCATAATTATGGAGTACTTTGCTGTATTTATCTCTATCATCACCAGTTAAATGATTAATTACATTTTTATGATTAGGCCATATCACATTATTAAAATACTGACGATAAACTGAAGCCGTTAAAATAGTATTTTCGTCATTTTTAGGCAAATTGTTTAACTCTGTTAACCGTTCCTCTATTGATCCCAATGTAGAGAGGTATGGTATAGATAACCCCGAACCGAATAAAAAGTTTATTCTTCCCGATTCAAATAATTTTTTTATATCATCAAGTTCCATGTTCATATATAGATTATTATCCCTTATTTGTATTCTTCATCAATCCATTATTAAGTTTATATTTGTGGTTCCCATCGTAATAGAAATCATCTCTTTTGCAAAGGTAGTAATTATTTTCAAAAATGGTACGATGCTGTCAAAAAATATTTGTTTTTTGACGGCATCGCTATGAAAATAAACCTAACAGAAATAACCATATTGTCTTACAATCATCATTATAAACAAAAATATTCGACGAAAAAGTTATATACTAATATAACTTTATATATCTTTGCACTATGAAAAGAAAGATTATAGCCTACCAAAACGAGTATTATGACCAAGAGAAATGACAATTATGATGTAAGTGCCCAACTCGCAAGAGAACTTGGAGCTCCGGGCACAAAAGAGCGTGAAGAGAATACCGAGAAGGCATGGGAAGAATATAATGCGCAGATACTCCTTGATGCACGCAAGAACGCCCGTCTTTCCCAAGAAGAGTTGGCACATCGTATTGGCACCGACAAAGGATATATATCAAGGATAGAACGAGGATTGACTATTCCTACCGTAGCTACATTATATAAGATTGTAGCCGCCATGGGTATGACCATCGAACTCAAACCTCTATAAAACGACAAATTCCCCCTGACTTTCTTATATGGCAGAGGGGATTTGTTACATTTGTTACCCGTTACATCCGTAACATTTAGTGGTGTCTTAAGACATGTGGGGATAAAGTTTGATATAGGAATGACAAGAACATCACGATAGAGACCTCAGATTTAAGTTAGAATTATTATTGAATTTTCACTTCCTAATCCAACTTCGGAAAGCAATTCGTCTTCTGCTTTCAGTAAAATCTGGTATCTCAGATCTTCAAATCGCTTAAAATCTTTATTAGTATAAGCAGACACAGTATCGGGAGTGAGGCATAGCCTGTCTAAAGTATCTTTAGAAAAACTTGAACCACGTTCCATGAAATTTGTTAGTTCCTCTTTGTCATTAACACTCAGACATGCAAAGTAGTATTGCGGCATTTTCCCATTCTTTAGCTTATTTATACCATAATAAGCCATATTGTCATTTTTGCCCGAAACCACAGCTGATCTGATCATAGATATAATCAACAAATCCGTTTGGGCATTTTTCTGGTTAAATTTAAAATCCAAAAATTCAATTCTTGCGAATTTAGAATATTCTATAGCTGTAGTCTCCTCTTCCTTAATATATTTTTCGAATCTGCGAAAAATCTTTCTCACATTACTCAAGGAACTGTTCTGAAATGCCTGAGTGGCGGTAGTATAGAAAAACCATTTTTTTAGTTCTGCAATCTGAATCAGGTCAAGATTGTTATGCTCCTTAAAAAACCATGTTAGGGCAATTAGTTGCTTAGTATAAGGCAGTAGCTTGGTATCCCAAACATAACAGTCATTGTAAAGAAACTTCACACTCTGAATAATGCTCTCCTTAATGCTGGGCAACTGTGATGAGAAGTCCATATTTTCCAGGTCTGACATCTTGGCATCATAGAAATCCTTGTTAGCAAACCTATAAAAACACTGAAGTATGTCATCAGAAGAGAGAGACGAGAAATTATATTTTTCCAAATCCTTCTTAATGTTCTCTATCTCTTCTGTAAGCAACAGTCCCCCCTTTGAATATGTCACAGCCTGAAGCATAAACGTCTTATTAATTTCAGTGCCTTTAGAATTGATGCGAGAAAAAACGATTTCGGCCTGTTTCAACGAACAGTTGTTTATAAATACTTCACTGATGGTATATCCCTGAAGAATTGAGTTCAATTTTTTAGCGCTTTCTACATATTGTTTTGCTTTTACTTCATCATGATGGTATGCAGTCACAATGTTCTGCATCTTGCTCAGAAGCGTAAAAGTATCATATACATCAGAAACCTTTAAATTAGTAACAGTTTCAACGTTTCTAAAAGAAAACTTACAAGTAATAAGATTGAAGTACAAGTCGAATTTTTTATCTCTTGGCCGAGAATTCTGCACGCATCCGTAAAAGGCGGAGAGACGCTGCCTGCCGTCAAGAACAAAATACTGCGGGTTTGCACTACTGGTAATATTTTCGTCTGAGAGGATGTCCTTGGATAGCATATCTACATCTGGCTGCCACAATATGAGGGAACCGATAGGATAACCATTCCAGATACTGTCGAAGAGGTCTACCACTTGCTGGGATGTCCACACAAAATCGCGCTGAAAGACAGGTATCGCATAAATACCCTTCTGAATCTTCTCGAAAATTTCCCTCAAGAATTCTCTCTCTGATTTTATATCAATCCTTGTCATATAGGCTATATTATTTTAACGATTTTAAGAAGAAACAATTGCAATTCAGACATATCCTGACCGTTTACGATGAAATGCTGAAGCCCATTCTCGTAATCATATCTCGACATAGAATTAGCTAATTTCGGCAAATCTTCTTTATGAAACCGCCCTTTTCCTTTATCTACTATCTTCTTATAATTTCTATCAGTAGGATCAGCAGGCCAAATTACTATAGGGTTGTAACTACAAGTAACATAGCTGGAATCCGGAAAATAATTCTCAATCGCTCGCTTATACCATAAATGCCATATATAAAGGGGGAAAGTCAAAGTATATATGTCACTATCTGCTAATGTATGATGGTTTTTACCGCCAGAAAGAAAACCAAACAAGGGGTCTCTGTTGTCTGGTAGGATAGCAGATTTCATATCCCTATCCATCAGTGTACAGAATTTCTGTTTAACGATATCCTTATATTCACCGTTATTTATAGATTTCAGGTACTCTTCAAAACCTCCATATCCGCCGCCATTGGCAAATTCGAGCCAGCCCTTATTGCATGCTATTTCCAACAAAGTATACATATTGCCGTACTGACGATCGTGCTTGTAAGAGCCTATCATGCGTTTATAAACAGGTCCCTCATACATTTTGTTTTCCAAGAGCAGCCGTGCAGGTTTTTGCAATAGACTCTTCAATATATCTGCCGCGTATGCTGAACCATTAATTGTTGTGAGATAAATACGATGCTCATCGGTTAGATGAGTGAATCTGTTTAGAGCATACATAAATACCTTCTTTTGATTAGTACCGCAATGTTTAGCAACACACTTCTTTAACCTGACTTTATGTTGAGGTTCACAATCTATAAAATGACCGTGTTCTGCCGCATAATAGCAGAAATCGGCAATATCAGCATCGCTAAATTTGCCAAAAAAAGAATCTTCAATTTTCAGAATCATAAGCTTAACTGGTCTATTTCGCTGATAATATTGAAATTGTCCTCAAAGAGACCTGATGGCCAAAATGAATATTCCAGATTTTCCTTTATTTCAATTGGACGCAGGATGGCGTCCTCTTCGTTATGATCCACGTAATATATCGCCAGATCATCACGTGTGAAACTTTTATTAGGATCTGCAATCATCATCTTTAAAGCCAAGAGGAAAGTCTCAGAGTGAGTTTCCACAATGAACGATTTATTATTAGCCTTAGCAGAAGATACTATGCGCATAGCTACTGTAGCATGAGCAGCAGGATTTAGATGCAGTGAAGGCTGCTCAATGATAGTAATGTCAGCATGAGGCTGAAAACTCTGAACAATAATAGGTAGTACCTGAGCCATTCCGATGCCCACATCAGCAATATTCACTTGAGCATTACCTCGGTTCACATTCAAACAATAGTTACCAGATCCGACACCCTGTTCAACTATTTCCAGACTTTGTTCATCCATGTTTTGTCTAAACCACTCAGACACGTCAGAAAGCAATTTGGTATTCTTTAACTCTGAATTAAGAAGCATCTCATAAGCATTACTGCCATCGTAGCCCACATAATCAGAACCAGTTATTTCATTTTTATGAATCAGTCGCTTATCAGATATTCTAAGCGGACCGATATAATCTATAGAGAATCTCACAGATTCAAGAGGTATTCCGAGAGATTGGAAATCTTGCTCTCTTATTATCCCATGTATACCAGAATTAGCAGACTCTTTTAAATTTGTAAAAACATTATCACTAGCACAACCTTTATGTGACAAACTATACTTGTGTACATACAATTCACCCATCTGCATGATATACGACAACTCTAAATTGACATCATCATCAAATGTCAAACCTAATGTCATCTCGGAAGTAACACCATTATGGAAAAGATCCTCGTAAGTATTACCAAGAACGACATTACCTATTCGCATCGGAATAAGATTTGCAGAATCTGGAGCCACAGACTTAGCCATAGAGGCAATAAGTTTACAAATAGAACTTTTACCACTGCTATTCTTTCCGAGAATGACGGTAACTGGTTTTATTGTCATTGAAGATTTCTCTTCAAAAGCTTTATAGTGTTGAAAAGATAATTCCTTTAACATACGATTTAATCAACAATTTTTGCAAATTTAATATTTTTGTCGATAATCAGCAAATTATTCATAAATAATTAGCAATTTTTATGTTAGCGTCCAATTTTAAGGATGCCCGTTGTGATTCACCAGCCGTCACCTTACGCCACCCTTACGTCATTTGACGATAGCGCTGTATCGGTACCACGCGTAGCGGTGTAATCGGTACCAAATTAGCGCTATCGTCACATGGGAAGAATATAATGCGCAGATACTCCTTGATGCACGCAAGAACGCCCGGCTTACCCAAGAAGAGTTGGCACATCGTATTGGCGCCGACAAAGGATATATATCAAGGATAGAACGAGGATTGACTATTCCTACCGTAGCTACATTATATAAGATTGTAGCTGCCATGGGAATGACCATCGAACTCAAACCCATCTAGCATCGGAACAAACAGAAATATATAATTATTCCTAACAGAAAGAACAACATTACACGATAAGTACTATATTTGCAAAACTATAAGTTCCCAACGGACTACAACACATCGTCTGCATTTTTATATCATTCCTATTTGCAGACGAACGTGCGTATCGACGCACAAAAAAGCCCTCTTCACCTGATTGTGAAGAGGGCTCCCCTTTTATCTAGCACCTGAACAAAATTATATCCACCTATCATCTAATCCGCGAGGAGCATCCGATGCGCCCCCCTGCGGTTGTTTATGGTCAGCGAGGTGCTGCCCCTTGCGGTTTCCCCCCTGCGACATTCCGCAGCTTAGCGTAAAGAATTTGTAATATTTTCGAAATCACAATGAGTCTGAGATTGCGAAGCAATCCCAGGAACGAATTCTCGGCGTGTGTCTGAGCGTAGCGAGTTAGCGAGAGGATTTGGAAAATATCACAAATTTAGCGTGGCGAGGACGTCGCCACTTTCTCTTCCTTCTTCTCTTCGGTGAAGAGAAGGAGACAACAGCCATTTCCATGCCGGTACGACATCGATATCCACACCCTTTTCTGTGATATGGTCTGTTTCATCATAAGTGACGATCAGGAGTTGCCAGTCGTTATGGCTTTCACCGAAAGAAAGAAGCGGAACGACCTCTCGATTATAAGTGTCCTTCTCCTTGATGGAATAGGATACCTGAACAGCCATCTTCACCTTATCCACGACAAAATCAATCTCCCTGGTATCACTGAAATACGAAACCTGTTCCCTTTCATACAGACGGCACAATTGGACGGCTACCACATTCTCCAGAAGTGAGGTTTCCGGGTTGATGAGAAACAGATTCAACAGTCCGTTGTCGATAAAATAATATTTTTTGTTACTTTCTTTGTCTGCCAGTTTGGATAATTCATTCTCCACGGGCAACAGGAGCCAACTGTCAGCGGCATATTCTACATAGTCCATGACCGTAGGGACTGAAATCTTAGAACCCGTAGAGACGACGATATTCTTCAACCGGTTGAAAGAGACAGGTTGCTTCACACTCTCCGCCAACTTCTTGATGAGGATGTTGAGCGCATGTTCGTTCTTGATACTGTTTCTTGTACAGATGTCACCTAGATAGATTTTCTGGTACAGGCCTGACAGCATCTTTCGCTTGTTTCTGTATTCGCTGATTTCGGGCAGACCGCCGTAATAGAAAAACTCATTGAACGCTCTGACCACTTCGCTTCTTTCGATTGTGGAATCTATCCAACCGTCTTTCAGTTCTATATGGTTGGCGTGCAGATATTCGCTGAATGAGTAAGGATAGACATCAGTGATGAAAAATCTGCCTCCCAATGTGGTGGCAACATCCTTGCTCAGCATCTTGGCATTACTGCCTGTCACATAGATATGATATTTGGCATTGGCTAGTCGGCGGACAAACTTATCCCAGCCCGGGATATTCTGTATCTCATCGAGAAAGATATAGGGCTTTTTACCATAAGTCTCCAGATGTGTCTCCAACAGAAGATTGAGATCGCTTGCCTCCAGTTCGGACAGACGTTCGTCCTCGAAATCCACAAACAGGATTTCATCCCATCCCGTCCCTGAAGCGAGGAGCTGCTTTACGCGTTGAAACAGAACGTATGATTTGCCTACATGTCTTACACCTACAAAGACATAGTTGCCGTTGTCCTCAAACTCGATGGGGCGGAATATGACTTTCGCACTTTCTATCTCGTCTCTTTTGTCCCTGAGACAAGCCCTGATGATCTCTTTCGTTATTGCCATTTTAAATTCAATTTCATAAGAACATGGCAAAGTTATAAAATAAACTTTATAAAAACAAATATTTTCTATTAATTTTGTTTTATAATATTCCGTATATGACGATAGCGCTGTATCGGTACCACGCGTAGCGCTGTAATCGGTACCAAGTTAGCGCTATCGTCATATTATATAAGATTGTAGCCGCCATGGGTATGACCATCGAACTCAAACCTATCTAGCACCTGAACAAAATTATATCCACCTATCATCTAATCCGTGAGGAGCATCCGATGCGCCCCCCCTGCGGTTGTTTATGGTCCGCGAGGTGCTGCCCCTTGCGGTTTCCCCCCTGCGACATTCCGCAGCTTAGCGTAAAGAATTTGTAATATTTTCGAAATCACAATGAGTCTGAGATTGCGAAGCAATCCCAGGAACGAATTCTCGGCGTGTGTCTGAGCGTAGCGAGTTAGCGAGAGGATTTGGAAAATATCACAAATTTAGCGTGGCGAGGACGTCGCCACTTTCTCTTGCTTCTTCTCTTCGGTGAAGAGAAGGAGAACCCCTTTGCCAAAGAAGAAAGAAGAGAAGAATACCCCGAATTACAGATGATAAGCAAAAGAAAGTTGTGTATCCGTCACCCTGGCACATACATTTTCGAAATCCTTATAATAACTTCTTCGTAAGAAATAATAAGCCTCTAGGGATAAGGACAGACGGTGCGAAACGAAAACCTCTATCGACGGGTTCAGCACCATCATGCTCGCATGGCCCCGGTCACCCTGTATGTTCTCCACTTTCTTATCACGCAGTTCCTCTACCGTGCCACCCTTCCAGGTATACAGGTTGATGTCCATCACGTCCAGTCCTATATCCACGGCATGGCGGTAAGCCACCCTCGTCGTGCTCCTTACACTGAAACCGCTTCCCATATTATAATCCCTGTCACCATATCTGAAGTGATCCGATTTGCAGCCGCCCAGTATCACCGCACCTGTAAAGATGCCCTCTTCTATACGCCAACTGCAGCGGTCGCCATCCGTCCCCACTACGATGCCCGGACCGAAACTTGCTATCTGAGCCAGTTCCACAGACGGTCTGTCATCCGCCCCCGTTTTTTTCGAATTGAAATAGTCGAAGTATTGATAGATGCCATACGTCGTACGCCAGTCACCCTTCCCCTTTCTCACGCCCGTCACCAGGTCGCCGATGATATCCAGTTTACCCACCAGCGGTTGCGAACCGTCCAGGCACAGCGAAGACTTCATGCGGAACGCCTCATACGGTTTTTTGCTCCGATCCAGAAAGTTCCCGTAGCTACAGTTCAGGTTGATACCGAAATAAGCATCCCCCCTCATCAGTCCCGTACCCTCATAGAGAGTACCACCATAAGCCCCCACGCTCAGATCAAAGGCCGACGGTCTTCCTCCGTTCCCGTTCCGGGGAGAGCGCACCCGCCACGAGTCACCGTTCAGCAGTCTGTTCAGTCCACCTATCGGATTGATCAGCAGCGCCAGCACCTCTCGTCCTACCCGTTCAGCGCCCCGTTTCGAGTCGTCCAGTATGCCCTCGCTTATTCTGTGAGTCGCCTCACCTATTGCCGAACCGCCGATAGAAGTCGAGATGATATCATTAGTCGATGGATGCTGAGCTTCGGAGAAATACTCCCATGTCAGACTGCCCCCCAGCGCATACGCCGTGCTCACCCAATAGTTCATGCCGTTGCTTCGTGCCGCGTTATAATACAGATTACCGTTATAAGGATGTCCGAACAGGTTAGTCACAAACCTGTCATAGTCCCAGTCCCAGTTGAAACCGTTATCAAAATTATTTTTTATCGTTTTCCCACTTATTTTGAACCAGTCATCCTTCCTCACGTACCTGTCATAGAGCCACAATCCCGTGTTCATCCCCACGACCAGCGCCGCAGCCCTCAGCGGTCTTTTCTTCACCACCACACACGAAGAGTCGCAGGCAGCGGAATCGCCGACCGTCATCTCGCAGCAGTCCATGCCTTCAGCGGCACTGACACCACACGCTACGAAGAACAAGTCCGCAGCCGTTATAATAATACGTCTGATAGTTGAAATCATCTTATATGCAAAGGTAGTAATTATTTATGAGAACAGGACAATGCTGTATGTGTTTTCTTGCTAATCAGGGCTCGCCAAGTGCTTCTACCAGGAGCCTAACCTGCGCGGGCGTGTACGTACGCGCGTTACGACTGCTGCCCATCTCATCCAACTGACTGCGGAGGTTGGGACATCTGTCTATCCATGACGAGAATTTTCTGAATGCTGAACCGGGACTGATCTCGGGACTGTAAATCTGTGCCAGTTCGGTGCGACCGTAGGCTTGTATTCTGAATTGTTCCATGGTGCAAAATTACGAAATTTTTTGCACCTGTGCAACTATTTCGATGCCTATAACATGCAATAATCGGCAACAACGTGCGTCAAACCGCTGTAACGCGCAATAACTTGCTGTCGGACTTCGCGGATGACATACCTTTGCATCCGTGTTCCGGAAACACGTAGTAATCAACAAGAGTATTAACAATATAAAAACAAAAGAAATTATGTTACAGTACAAAAAGTTTGAAAACAAAATCCCTGGTTCGACGTTTACAAGGAATACCACTCCATCTAGGGGCGGTATTCCTTTTTTTTGTGTCAGGGTGAATGATGGTGAAAGGTAAAATGATAAACTTTCTATGCGAGCGAGCGGGTTAGGTTATAATAATATAATAATATAATAACCTAGCGGGCTCGTAACAGGAAAAAGTTGATTTCATACGCTTCACCACCCTTCACCCTGCTGATTTCCCCTACCCGATTCCGTGACCGAAATTCTCGTTCAACAGGTCCGAGAGCCTCTTTCTGAAAGCCCAGTATTCATCCAGTATCTCCGTCACTTTCCCTTGGTCGATGTCAATGTATTCCGCAATCCTCTTCTTGTAGATATACTCCATCTCCAGGTAGAGGTACATCACTTTGTCGAGTGGTTCACGCTCCCTGGCATTCACTCCGTCGAAGTCGATGAAGCGATGGAAGAAACCGTGACCGAGATGATACTGGTCTTCGAGAGCACGACGGTCGGAACGTGTGACATGGATAAACTGATTCAGGATCAGAGCCGCGAACCTGTGCAAAAACTGCACGCGTTTGATTTTTGTCATAATACTTTTGATTTTTTAGTTAATAAATGTTTATATCCGTCCGGGATTTAAGACGGGGATTTGCATATTCTTTAAATTTATATTTCCTTTGCAGTCCGTAACGAATACGGATATAAATTTAAACATAAAATTAGTAAAAGAAGATTCCCATGGCAGAAAATTACTTCCTACCATCCCTTTTTAAGGGTTTGAAGACGAAAGAGTGTGAAAGAATAGCGTGGAGCGACGTGTACGGTCTCATCAAGAGCGACCTGATGAAGGAGAATACGGAGAAGTACCGCACGATGATGGCGACGGGTATGGAGACCAACGCCAAAATACTGAAGAAGACGATGCTCGCTATCACACCGGCGATAGAATGCAAGGATGGCAGGAAAGAGGAGAACATCGTGGGTATGACAGGGGTATCGCTCTGCGACTTCGACCATATCGACGACCCGGCGCTGCTCGAAGAGGTACTGCGCAAGGCGAAGGACGACGCCCATTCGATGATGGTGTACCGCACGATATCGGGCAAGGGTGTGAGAATCTTCTTCAAGGTGGAAATGACTCGCATATCGTATCAGCAGTCGTTCAGCACGGGCAACAGGTATTTCTCCCGACTGCTGGGGGTGGAGAGCGACGGGAGTTGTAAGAATATCGGTCGCACATCTCTGCTCTGCCACGACTCCGACGCCTACTACAATCCGGACAGTGAGATGTTGTGTCTCGACGTGACACAGGACGGTCTGGACATAGGGCGATGCGGACAGGCGGTGCTGCGGCATCTCGAGGCCAAGGGTATGGAGTATGTGGAGGGCAGGCGCAACGCTTACATATCGCGTGCGTGCTATCTGCTCAACGCTCTGGGGGTCAAGCAGGAGAATGCCCTGAAATGGGCTGAGGAACAGTTTGCCGACTATGATGTCAATGAACTGCGCGGTGTGCTGCGGGCATGTTATCAGAAGACCGCCGAGCACGGTACGATGCGTCTGCAGAAAATGGAATGGGCCGACCGGGATGTGGACACGCGGAAGAACAATGATGCGACCGTGGCCGACATCGAGCGTTTCATATCCCATACCGCCCATCTGCGCCATAACATCGTGAGTTCGAGGACGGAGGTCAGGTTTATCGACCAGGACGGTGAGCCCGTCTCCGAGTGGGACAACTTCACCGACCGCCATCTCTGTACGTTATGGGAGCGGATGAGCAAGGAGAGCCGACGTATCAAGATACAAGATATCAGTCATGTGATCACTTCCGCTTACGTGCCGCTCTACGATCCTTTCAGGGATTACTTCGACAATCTGCCCGAGTGGGACCAGAAGACCGACTATATCGAGCGTGTCGCCGACATGGTGACGCTGAAGGAGGATAACAACGACACGGACATGGAGAAGTTGCGGAAGCAGTTTCGCGACTGTTTTAAAAAGTGGCTCGTGGGCATCGTGGCGTCACTCGTGGGCGAGAGCGTCAATCATGAGGTACTCATTTTCATCGGCATACAGGGTATCTTCAAGACGACCTTTTTCCAGTACCTCTTCCCTCCCCGTCTGCGTGATTATTACTATCTCAAGACCAATACGGGCACGATGACCAAGGACGACCATTTGGCTGTGGCGGAGTACGGTCTCATCTGTCTGGAGGAGATCGAGTCGATGACATCGCGTGAACTGAACCACATCAAGGCGCTCATCACCGACCCGGTGATCAACGAGCGTGCGGCGTACGCCCATTACAAGGAGAACCGCCGCCATATCGCCTCGTTCTGCGGCACGGGCAACAGTGTGCAGTTTCTCAACGACCCCACCGGCAACCGCCGTTGGCTGCCTTTCGAGGTGAAGCGAATCGCCGATCCCCACGGCTTCGACTATATGCACGACAGCATGTTTGCCCAGGCACTGTATCTATATAAGAATGGGTTCCGTTATTGGTTTGACGAGAAAGAGACGGAGCAGTTGACCGACCATGTGTCTCACTTCAAGGTGCCCAGTATGGAGGAAGAACTGCTGTTGACCTACTACCGTGTGCCCGGTCCCGGTGAACAGTATAAGTTACTCTCCGCCACGAACATCATGGAGCGCATCAACGCCAACATCAAAGGCAGTCTGTCGGTGGTGCGTATCGGTCATGCGCTTTCCAGTGCCGGTTTTATGAAGGTACATCAGAAGAGTGGGAATAAATATCGTGTTATTGAACTTCGGTATGATGAGATAGAGCATAATAACAACTTTACGGCCCCAGAATTACCCTTCTGATGAATTTGCGCGGTGCGCGAGAAAAATTGCGCAGTGCGCAATTTTTTTTTCCTTAAAGGGAAATTTTTTTCGGCAGTGCGCAATTTTTCCAACTAGCACCAGAACAAAATAAAGTCAGCTCCCCTCACCTCTTCGCATACTCATACAGTATACTTATAATAGCACAGTGCAAAAATATTTTTCAATCGTAATATCAGGTAATTTACTTCCATGAGTACGTATATCTTGTATTATTTTATTGCATTCATCTGCAGAGAACACTTTCCGTTTGAATGCATAATACAAGAAATCCAGTGTTGTGACATAAGTGATATTATTAGATTTGCAATAAGCCATACATGCACTCTCTCCATCTCCGAATTTATTACAAAGATTGGCATATTCTAGAAGCATATCACCAGTTGGAGCAAAATCTTCAAGTACAATATTTTTAAGGAAAAAAATTTGGTTGTTCAGTTGAGTATGAAGAGATTTCACTTCATCATATACATTCTTCAAAATGATATATTGATATTCCGGAAATATGCTCGGAAGCAACGATAAAGCACCACCTTTTGCAAAATGTATGAGAACATCAGAGTCAACAACAATTTTAACCTTCTTTTTTGACATCACTTATCAGTTTCATGAGTTGGTTATAATGACTCTCTGAGATTATTTCATTGTCGAATAAAAACTTAGCCCTGAATCCATAATCACTAAGAATGACATTTTCATTACCTTTTTCATATAGAGACATATCGAAAATCCCATATTGTGGGGCAACATCTCGAATTATTATTTTGAGCATCGACTGCAGTGTCTCCTCTGTCATAAAATTCAGGTGTCTCAGTCTGAATAGCACAGACTGGTGTGAAACTCTGAAATATTGCTCCAGGGAAAAAACCGTGGAAAGACTAACTTTTCTGTTTTTGATTTCCTCAGTCGGAATAGCTTTGAACACACCTTCCTGTGGTAAAAGGAGAGCAGAAGCAAAAGCATCTGCCATAACCTCCACTTTATCCTTTTTCCCATCTTTTCTACAAATATGAGGGTGCGGATTTTCATCTAGATAGAGATGATACAATTCATGGGCTATCGTAAAATGCTGTCTACCTTTGGATGATTGGCTATTAACCAAAATGAATTTATCCTCCTTATCTGCAGAACGAGTGGATAATCCGTATGCATCTTCGGACAAAGGTTTGTACATAGTAAGAATCCGCAACTTAGTCAATAGTGATTTTATGATAATAGGCTCAGACATACTATAGTCATAATCTGAGCGAAATTTGCGAGCCAAATCTTCAGCTACGAGTGATATTTTATCCATGTCTTAGAAGTTTGGACATTTTGATATAATTCAGAGCGACTTTCTTGAAGTTAGCTAGTTCGTTCAGATCGTTTACTGTTAGATGATCAGCACGGAAGGCAAAAGACAATAAATTTTTCACTTCACTTGGATCTTCACTCAATAATGTAGAGAGAGGACATCCAAACAAGTCTGCCGTTCTTTGCATCTGTTCCAAAGGCATATTACGAGTACCTGCCTCATAATTTGCATAAGCAGAACGCTGAACGCCTAAATAAGACGCTACTTGCTCTTGCGTTAGCTCATTAGCCGTCCGTAAAGCTTTTAAATTTTCGCTGAACATATTTACTCCTTTCTCCATTAGTTTCATATTGCGTGGCAAAATTACGCAATACATTTCAAATTTACAAATATTGCCACATTTAAATTCACAAAATGAATGATATTTAACTTATCTGACCAAAGAACCACTCCCTACAAGCTATGGCACTCAGTACGGTGATGATCAAATTATTAATTATTTCTTTCTTTGGTACCGATTCGTCGATACTATCATTAT
>NZ_CALMHT010000010.1 GCF_937863835.1 uncultured Prevotella sp. | reverse complement strand
GAAATAGATTCTAACTAAGAAAACAATGCAATTTTGAGAATGGTATCGAAAAATTTCTATATATTTGCATTCGAAAAAACTATCTATAGGACAATGAGGATCAGCAAACTGTTATTTACGGGATTATTGGCGATAGCAGCCACGACGGGCAGTGCGAAAGGTAACGCTCTGAACAAGAGCTTGTTTGACAAACATTGGCGCATCGAATCGGAAGTGCCTGATTATAAGGTGACGTTTATTGGCGGGGACACATGTGAAATGGTGTCGCCAAAGGGACTGACGCTCTGGCGCAAAGAGAAGATGAAAGGTGACATGACCATAGAATATGACGCCTGTGTGATGGACGAGGGAAAACCATGCGACCGACTCTCCGATCTCAACTGTTTCTGGATGGTGAAGGATCCGAAGGCAACCGATATATGGGCGCGCATGGCTTGGCGTAACGGTGTGTTTCTGCGCTGTTACTCTCTGGAAATGTACTATATGGGCTACGGCGGCAACAGTAACACAACTACGCGTTTTCGTCGTTACGATGGCGACGAGGCTGGTGTGACGGATGCGACCAAACGTCCGAAGATTCTCCGTGAATACACTGATGCCGAACATCTGTTGCGGCCCAATCACTGGTATCATATCCGTCTGCGTAACTTTCGCGGACGCGTACAATATTTTATCGACGGACAGTTGCTAGTCGATTACACAGATCCGCAACCGTTGAAAAGCGGATGGTTCGGATTCCGTACCACACAGTCGCGCACACGTATGGCCAATTTCCGTTGTTATGAATCATCTTCTATCGATGTGCCGCTCCACTGGGTAGGTGCGACTCCACCCATAGACAAGCCTGTCAGTTTTGGTGTTCCTTTCGCCAAAGGAGAACTAAAAGATGTTTCGCAGCTGACCATAGGCGACGGTATCACTGCCGACAAGTGGGTGAACGCACGCTGGGCCGACGGTTCGGTAAAATGGGCCGGCATAGCAGCGGTAATGCCTGCAAATACGGACGAACTGCGGATAACAAACCGGTCTATTTCAAAATCGGCATCTGAAAAGACAGATAATATAAAAATAATTGACACTCAAAATCAAATCATCATATCCACCGGCAAGATCAAGGCATACATCCCCAAATCGGGTACTGATATATTGGACAGTCTCTATCTCGGGAACACGAAGGCGGGCGATGCCGCCCATATCGTTGCAAGTACCCAGAATCATCCTGACGGCGGTGATGCTGACATCCATTTCATGCAATTTAAGAGCAAGATAAGTAATACGAGTGTGGAACGGACTGGAAATGTTCGTACCGTAGTGAAAATGGAAGGCTCGCTCAGCGGCGGCAGTCGCGACTGGTTACCGTTCACCCTGCGCATGTACTTCTATGCCCGTAGTGAACAGATCAAGTTGGTCTACACGTTCGTTTACGACGGCAACCAGGACGAAGACTTCATCCATTCACTCGGATTGCGCTTCTCCGTGCCGATGCGCGAGGAAGTATACAACCGTCATATCGCTTTCTCGTGTGGTAACGGTGGTGTGTGGAGCGAACCCGTACAACCGCTCGACGGCAGACGTGATTTGCGCCTCGACGAACCGAAAGACGGTGTGATGGGTGGAAAACCAGAATCGAAAAAACACAAACAGATATCTAATGAAAACCTGCAAGAGGAACAGATGACGGGCAAACGTATACCCGATTTTAAATATTTCGGTGAGGACGGACGTTTTCTGCTCAGCAACTGGGCGCAATGGGACGGATACCGACTCTCACAACTATCCGACGAAGGTTTCACAATACGTAAGCGCGCCACTGCTGATTCACCCTGGTTAGGCACTTATAGTGGTAGACACGCTAGTGGTTACGCCTTCGTGGGCGACGTATCGGGCGGTATCGGCATACAACTGAAAGACTTCTGGCAGTCATATCCGTCGACCATTGAAATAGAAAACGCTCGTACCCCGATGACCGACATCACCGTGTGGCTGTGGAGTCCGGAGGCAGAAGCAATGGATCTGCGCCATTACGATAAGGTGGCACACAACCTATTGGCGAGTTATGAGGATGTACAAGAAGGCATGAGTACACCTTACGGCATCGCCCGCACCAGTACATTATATCTCGTTCCACAATCGGCATATCCCGGGAAACAAGTTATTGCTCAGACAGCAGGAATGCTCGACGAAGACGCCCAAATGATGCCGCTGCCCGAATATCTGCATGACAAGCACGCTTTCGGCATCTGGTCGTTGCCTGATTCTGCCAACGTCGACCGCGAAAAAGTGGAAAAACGTCTCTCTCAATATATATCTTTCTATGAGAAAGCCATTGTTCAAAACCATTGGTACGGTTTCTGGAACTATGGCGACATCATGCACTCCTACGATGCCGAGCGGCATGAGTGGCGCTATGACGTGGGCGGTTTTGCATGGGACAACACCGAACTCGCCACACCCGACTGGCTCTGGTATTCGTTCCTACGCACAGGGAAAGCCGACATTCTGCATATTGCGGAGGCGATGACGCGCCACAATAGTGAGGTGGATACCTACCACATCGGCGACATGGCTGGTCTAGGTTCACGCCACAACGTCAGTCACTGGGGTTGCGGTGCCAAAGAGGCACGTATATCGCAGGCGGCTTTCAACCGGTTCTATTATTATCTCACCACCGACGAACGTACAGGCAACCTGATGTCGGCTGTACGCGATGCCGACCAGAAACTATACAAGATAGACCCCATGCGTCTGGCCGAACCACGCAGCGAGTATCCCTGTCATGCGCCGGCACGTCTGCGCATCGGTCCCGACTGGTTGGCGTATGCCGGCAACTGGATGACCGAATGGGAACGTACTGGGAATACCAAATATCGCGACAAGATTGTGGCAGGAATGAAGAGCATCGGTTCCTTACGTCATGGTCTCTTCACGGGCAACAAGGCATTGGGTTACGATCCGGCAACGGGTATCATCACGTTCGATGGCGATACGACTATGCTGAACACCAATCATCTGATGACCATTATGGGTGGTTTCGAGATTGTGAACGAACTGATGGAAATGGTCGACGTGCCGTCGTTCAACAAAGCGTGGCTCGACCATGCCGCACATTACAAGCGACAGGCCTGGAAACTCTCTTCCAATAAATTCCCCGTACGCCGACTGATGGCTTATGCCGCAAACAAGACCGGCGACAAGCAATTAGCCTCCGAGGCTTGGAGCGACCTATGGACACGTGTGGAACATGAGGCGCGCGGTGATTTCCACGTACACGACATTCTTCCGCCCCAGGTTCCCGAAACCATCACCGAATGGGACGGTATTTCTAGCAACGATGCTGCCTTGTGGAGTCTCGACGCTATCTATATGATGGAAGCGATTCCTCTGTTTTAGCATTGATTTTTGTGAAAAGACTTGGATGTTTGACCATTTGTTTGGATTATTAAACTTAAAATCGTATTTTTGCATTCACAAAGTCTATAAATATGATTCACCTTACAGGCATTATCATCGCGATATGCTCTTTTCTGATTATAGGGGTTTTCCACCCGATAGTAATCAAGACTGAATATTACACCGGTACACGCTATTGGTGGGTATTTTTGGTTGCTGGCATCCTACTGCTCACCCTTGCCCTATTTGTATCAGATGCCATCTTGTCATCTGCGCTCGGAGTATTGGGGGCGACCTGTCTGTGGACTATCAAAGAACTGTTTGAGCAGCGCGACAGGGTGAGAAAAGGATGGTTTCCGAAGAATCCTAAACGAGAAAAGGAATACGAACAATGAAAACAATTCTGCTGCTGGTAGGTAAAACGGTCAACAAGCATTTCGTGGCGGGTATTAATGACTACACGGAACGTATCGGACATTATATGCCCTTCGAAATCGTTACAATACCGGAACTGAAAAACACGAAAAACCTTTCGGAAAGTCAACAGAAGGAACAGGAAGGTGAACTGATCTTAGGTAAACTACAACCGTCGGATACGGTAGTGCTGATGGATGAACATGGTAAAGAATACCGCAGTATCGAATTTGCACAGTGGATTCAGAAAAAACAGAATACGGTACGACGACTGATATTTGTAATAGGTGGTCCTTATGGTTTCTCGCAACCGGTATACGACCGTGCCAGTGAGATGATATCACTGTCCAAAATGACGTTCTCACACCAGATGGTCAGGCTCGTTTTTACGGAACAGATTTACAGGGCTTGCACTATTATAAAAGGTGAGCCTTATCATCATGAATAAAAGAACAAACTAAATAACACTAAAACAATGAAAATCAAATTTTTAATCTTACTCGCCATTTTTCCATTGATGGCAAATGCACAGTCGTTCGACTTTGACATGACAAAACCACAACCTGTGTATAATGATGCTAAAGGATATGGATATGACGTACTGGATGCTCCTGCCAAAAACAACATCAAACCATTTTACTTTTCGGTGGCTGTTCCCGACGGCAACTACAAAGTGACGGTTGTGCTAGGATCAAAAAAGAGAGCGGCACAAACATTGGTAAGAGCCGAAAGCAGAAGACTGTTCGTGGAAAACGCGACGACGAAGAAGGGGAATTTTCAGACATACCAATTTATTGTCAGCAAACGTTCTCCTCAAATCAATGACAAAGAAGTGGTCAAGATCAAGGAACGCGAAAAAGGATATCTCAACTGGGACAATAAACTGACGCTCGAATTCAACGGCAGTGCTCCGGCTGTCAAAAGCATCAGTATCGTAAAAGACGATGTTTGTCCTACGATATACTTATGCGGCAACTCTACCGTAGTGGACCAGAATACGGAACCGTGGGCCAGTTGGGGACAAATGATACCAAGATGGTTTAACGAGAATATCGCCATAGCCAATCATGCAGAAAGTGGACTGACAGCAGGTTCTTTTATCGCATCCAACCGCCTCGATAAAATTCTGTCGACACTGAAACAAGGAGATTACGTGATATGTGAATTCGGACACAATGACCAAAAAGAACATGGCGCCGGAGACGGTGCATGGTACAACTTCTCCAGAAACCTGAAGATATTCATCGACAAGGTGAGAGCAGCAGGCGGCAACATCATATTCGTCACCCCTACCCAACGCAGACGGTTCGACGATGCCACCAATACGAAGATACAGGAGACTCACGGGGACTATCCTGCTGCTATGGAAGCCGTGGCTGCACGTGAGAAGGTACCAGTAATCGACTTACACGCTATGACACGCGTATTCTTTGAAACACTCGGGTTCGAAAACAGTAAAAAGGCACTTGTCCATTATCCTGCAAACACTTTCCCTGGACAGACTGCTGCTCTGGAAGACAATACGCATTTCAATCCTTACGGTGCTTACGAGGTGGCAAAAATGGTTGTTATGGGTATGAAAAAGATAGATCTGCCTATCATACAGAACCTGCGAAGTGACTTTAAGGATTACGACCCGGCTCACCCCGACGACTTCAAGACATTCAAATGGTATCCAGCTGTGATAAATGACACGAAGAAACCTGATGGTAACTAAGTAATATTGATATATATAATAAATGATGAATAAACGTATTCTTATATTGATGACTGCCTTGTCTGTAGTTTCGGCAGTATCGGCACAACAATGGCCGGCACAATCATTGCAAACCAAACCTGGCGCACGCTGGTGGTGGTTGGGTTCGGCTCTGAACGAGAAAGACGTGACATGGAACATGGACCAGTATGCCAGTCATGGTCTCGGTACACTTGAGATTACTCCGCTGTATGGCGTACAGGGAAATGACAAGAACAACATCCCCTTCCTGTCTCCACGATGGATGGAAATGCTGCGCTATATCGAAAAGGAAGGACTGCGCGACTCTATTGAGATAGATATGAACTGCGGTACGGGGTGGCCTTTCGGCGGTCCGACTGTTCCCCTTGAGGAGGCTGCATGCAAGATGGCTTACACGGATGTGGTGGTCAACGAGAAGGAATGCCGTTCTTTGGATATCAGCATCAAAGATAAAGAAGAGCGGGCGTTTGCCCGGCTGGAACGGGTGATGGCATATCCTGTAAATGTAAACAAATACAAGGGAGACTCCGCTGTCAACATCACCGGATTTGTAAAAGACGGCACACTGACATGGAAAGCTCCGAAGAAAGGCAGTTGGCGAATCATCGCCCTGTATGTTTCACGTACACGGCAGAAAGTGAAGCGTGCCGCTCCAGGTGGTGAAGGATATGTGATAGACCATTTCGACAGTACAGCGGTGGCTCATTATCTGAAACGCTTCGAAGATGCTTTTGCCACCAGTGGTACGCCCTACCCTCATACGTTCTTCAACGACTCGTATGAGGTATACAAGGCCGACTGGACTCCGAGTCTGCTTAAGGAATTTGAATGCCGCAGGGGTTACAAACTGGAAAACCATCTACCTGAACTCTTTGGCGATATCGACGATGGCAATAAGGTGCTGAGCGACTACCGCGAAACACTTTCAGACCTGTTGCTGAAGAATTTCACGGAACAATGGACGGCGTGGGCCCATCGTCACGGAGTCATAACACGCAACCAGGCCCACGGTTCACCAGCCAATCTGATTGACACCTATTCAGCCGTAGACATTCCTGAAATTGAGGGATTCGGTCTGAGCAACTTGGGTATCAAAGGCTTGAGAATCGATTCGGTGAAGACACGTACTAACTATTCAGACCTGTCAATGTTGAAATATGCCCCCAGTGCCGCCCATATCAACGGTAAACAGATAACAAGCAGCGAGACATTCACTTGGCTTACGGAACATTTCCGCACTTCATTGTCGCAATGCAAACCGGATATGGACCTCATGTTTGCAGCCGGCGTCAATCGCATGTTCTTCCATGGCACCTGTTACTCTCCCCAAAACGACCCATGGCCGGGATGGAAATTCTATGCATCGATAGATATGTCGCCCACCAATAGTATATGGAGAGACGCTCCGTATTTTATGCAATATATCAATCGCTGCCAGAGTTTTCTGCAATGGGGAAAACCAGACAATGATTTTCTCGTCTACCTCCCTGTAAGAGATATGTGGAGGGAAAGGAACAAAGAATACCTGATGCAGTTTAGTATCGAAACGATGGCTGAGCGTGCTCCTGAATTTATCAAGAGTATACTGACGCTCAATAATCTGGGATTCGACTGCGACTATATCAGTGACAAGTATCTGCTGACGACCGATTATGTGGATGGTATGCTGCAGACGGCTGCCGGTACCCGATATAAAGCTCTGCTCATTCCGGCAAAGATATTACCCGACAACGTGAAAGCTCATATCGAAGAGATGAAAGCCAAGGGTGCACATATTATATATGGATGTGATGACAAAGAAGCTATGTCGAAATCGGCTACGCCCGAAGTGATGAAAACAGGATACGGACTGAAATCTATCCGCCGGAGCAATGACAAGGGATACCATTACTTTATATCCAACCTGACACCCGACGATGTGGACGCTGATATTCCATTGGCTGTAAAATTCAGCAATGCGATATGGTTCAACCCACTCAATGGAGAACGTTATGCGGCTGTATGCAATGACGGCAAAGTGAATGTGAATCTGAAGTCGGGTGAATCAATGATACTGGAGACATTCAACGAGCCTATTACGCTGAATGCACCCGTTAGAAAGACTGTCATGAGCAATCCAAGGGTGATAAACAACGGATGGAGCTTGAGTTTTACGGAAGAACATCCTGCCGTAGACGCTTCGTTTGCCATTGACACACTGCGTACATGGGAAACGCTGAACAACGACAGTGCTAAGGTAACGATGGGTACAGGTATCTATACTACCGTTATCAAGATGTCGAAAGAAGAGGCTCAGGAAGACTATGCCATCGACTTGGGCGATGTGCGCGAAAGCGCAAGGGTGTATATCAATGGTAAGTTTATCGGTTGCGCATGGTCGGTACCGTTTGTACTCCACTGCGGCAATGTATTTAAGAAAGGTATCAACACACTGCGTATAGAAGTAACCAATCTGCCAGCCAACAGAATAGCCGACCTGGACAGAAAGGGCGTAAACTGGAGAAAGTTTAACGAAATCAATTTTGTGAACATCACATACAAAAAGGCGCTCTACAACAACTGGAAACCGGTGGAAAGCGGACTGAACAGTAAGGTAACACTATATGAACTGAAATAATACGGTCATTGTAAAAGAAGGCGGACAACAATTGTCCGCCTTCTTTTTTTATTATTTGTATCAAAAACATTACTTTTTGGACTAAATTACAAATTATTGTACACAATTGCAATACCGGATCGGATAAAATCCACTATCTTTGCAACACAGAAACAAATAAATCTAAAAAATAGAAAATGGAAAAAACATGGAGATGGTTCGGCAAGAATGATAAGATAACCTTGTCGATGCTAAAACAAATCGGTGTAGAAGGAATCGTTACTGCTCTGCATGATGTACCGAATGGTGAAATATGGACTCGCGAGAAAATCCGTGACTTGAAGGAATATATCGAAAGTTTCGGTATGCGCTGGTCGGTTGTGGAAAGTCTGCCTGTATGCGAAAGCATCAAATATGCGGGTGCTGACAGAGATGAACTGATAGAAAAATACAAGGTGAGCCTGAAGAATCTGAGTCTGGAAGGTATCCATACGATATGTTACAATTTTATGCCGGTACTCGACTGGGCACGTACAGACCTGGAACATCCCAATGACAACGGGACAAGCAACCTGTACTTCAGTCATGCACAGTTTGCCTACTTCGACTGCTGTATATTGAAACGTGAAAACGCAGAAAAGGATTATCCCGCAGGAGTAATGGCGGAGGTGGAGAAACTGAAAGCCACCATGACTGCTGAGGACAACCATAAACTGGTGGACACGATTATCGTCAAGACACAAGGATTCGTCAACGGCAATATCAAGGAAGGTGACGAACATCCTGTAGAACTGTTCAGGGAATTGCTCAATCTATATAAAGGCATCACCAAAGACCAGTTGCGCGAGAACATGCGCTACTTCCTGGCTGCCATCATGCCAACATGCGACGAGTTTGACATGAACATGTGCGTTCATCCCGACGACCCACCTTTCCCTATATTGGGACTGCCGAGAATTGTAACCTGCGACGAAGATATCAACTGGTTCCTCCATGCCGTGGACAACCCTCACAACGGCCTCACCTTCTGTGCTGGTTCTCTGAGTGCAGGCGCTCACAACAATGTAGTGGAACTGGCACGTAAATATGCATCCCGCTCATGGTTCGTGCACATGCGTTCATGCAAGGTGTTCGACAATGGCGACTTCACAGAAGCATCACATCTCGGCGGACGTGCCGACCTTATAGAACTGGCACGAATCTTCGAGAAAGAGAATCCGAGTCTGCCTATGCGCGTAGACCACGGTCCTACGATGCTGGGCGACGAAACACGCGGATATAACGCCGGTTACTCGTTCTTAGGCAGAATGTTCGCTATGGGACAAGTACAGGGAATACTGGCAACAGTGGACAGAGAATTAGGTATTAATCAATAATTTAATAACATATTATGAACAGTTTATTTAACATCAAGGATTACGTAGTCGTAATCACAGGCGGAACAGGTATCCTGGGACGTTGCATCGGAAAATATCTGGCAATCAATGGAGCCAAAGTGATCATATTGGGTCGTAAAGAAGAAGTGGGCAATGCCATCGTTGACGATATCAAGAAGGCAGGAGGCGAAGCCGAATTCGTAAAGACAGATGTGATGGACAAGGAAGTGGTACAACAGAATTGCGACTATATTGTCAACAAATACGGCCGTATAGACACACTTCTCAATGCTGCAGGCGGTAATATGGCAGGAGCCACTATCACTCCCGACCAGAATATATTCGATCTGAAACCGGAAGAATTCCAGAAAGTACTCAACCTCAACCTTACAGGTACGGTGATCCCTACTCAGATATTCCTGAAGCCGATGGTTAAGCAAGGCAAAGGCTCTATCATCAATTTCTCGTCTATGGCAGCTTTCCGTCCTATGACCCGCGTCTGCGGATATGCGGCAGCCAAGGCAGGTATCAGCAATTTCACCGCCTTCATGGGAACAGAAGTAGCAAAGAAGTTCGGCGAAGGTATCCGTGTAAACGCTATCGCTCCCGGTTTCTTCATTACCGAACAGAACCGTGCCCTACTCACAAACCCTGACGGTTCGTATACACAACGCGGTAACGACGTGATACGTCAGACACCATTCGGCAGAATGGGTGATCCCGAAGAACTCTGCGGAACCATACATTATCTGATGAGCGACGCAGCAAAATTCGTTACAGGTACAGTAGCTGTGGTTGACGGCGGATTCAATGCATTCGCAATGTAATTATTATTATAAATCATACAAAGGCGGTAGATACATGATGTGTTTATCGCCTTTTCCTTTATAAATTAGGGGTTGCGTAAACCTTTACGTTTGTTTTTCCATTTATTTTGGACAGCTTACAAATATAAATTAGTATCTTTGCAGTAAATAAAGTACTGATAAAAACATATCAAAAAAAATGGAAAAACTTAAAGATTTAAACAAAAGGACTGCTCCTAAGAGCGTTATGCCTGAAAAGGTTATTCAATTTGGTGAAGGAAACTTCCTCCGTGCGTTTATAGACTGGATTATCTGGAACATGAACCAGAAGACAGATTTCAACGGTTCGGTAGTTGTAGTTCAACCAATAGAAAAAGGAATGGTAGACTGGCTCAATGGTCAGGACTGTTTATATCACGTTAATCTGCAAGGTCTTGAAGAGGGAAAACCTGTTAACAGTCTTACACGTATCGACGTTATCAGTCGTGCACTGAACCCATATTCTCAGAATGCTGCTTTCATGGCTCTAGCCGATCAGCCTGAGATCCGTTTCGTAATATCTAACACGACAGAAGCCGGTATCGCATTCGATCCCGCCTGCAAACTGGAGGACGCTCCCGCTTCTTCATATCCAGGCAAACTGACTCAGTTGCTGTATCGTCGTTTCCAGACATTCAACGGTGATCCGACAAAGGGTCTTATCATCTTCCCATGCGAGTTGATATTCCTGAATGGTCATCATCTGAAAGACTGCATTGAGAAATATATCGAACTCTGGAAATTGCCAGCCGACTTCAAGAAATGGTTTGAGGATTGCTGCGGTGTATACGCTACATTGGTAGACCGTATCGTACCGGGATTTCCACGCAAAGAAATCAAGGATATCCAGCAGAAGATCAGTTATGCGGACAACTTGGTCGTACAGGCTGAGATCTTCCACCTCTGGGTTATCGAGGCTCCGAAAGAAATAGCAAAGGAATTCCCTGCTGACAAAGCCGGACTACATGTATTGTTCGTACCTTCAGAGGCTCCTTATCATGAGAGAAAGGTTACATTGCTGAATGGTCCTCATACCGTACTGAGTCCTGTCGCTTTCCTGAGCGGTATCAACATCGTACGCGATGCATGCAAAGACCCTGTAGTCGGTAAATATATCCACAAAGTACAATTTGAGGAGTTGATGGAGACATTGAACCTTCCGAAAGATGAACTGAACAAGTTTGCCGGTGATGTGCTGGAACGTTTCATGAACCCGTTCGTAGATCATCAGGTGACAAGTATCATGCTCAACTCATTCCCTAAATATCAGACACGTGACCTTCCTGGTGTTAAGACATACCTGGAACGTAAGGGTGAACTGCCACAGGGACTGGTATTCGGTCTGGCTGCCATCATCACTTACTACAAGGGTGGTAAACGTGCCGACGGTACTGAGATTGTTCCTAACGACGCTCAGGATATCATGGACTTGCTGAAGAACCTTTGGGCAACAGGCGACACACAAAAGATTACCGACGGTGTACTCGGTGCTACATCTATTTGGGGTGAAGACCTTAACAATATCAAGGGACTCAACGCTCTTGTCAAGAAAGACCTCGACCTCATTCAGGAAAAGGGTATGCTGGAAGCTGTTAAGACTATCCTGTAAACAATAGATAATCTTAAACGAAATAATATAAGAGGGGAATTCCGACGAGTTTCCCTCTTTTTCGTTTATATATCAGAAAAAGATTGTAAATTTGCAGACCAAACAATCAAGTTGACATGGATGCAGACGTAAATGAATTACTGATACAATATGCTGATAAATATGAGACGGCCGATTTTCTGTCTGCCGATCCCAGTCGCTTCATGCATCAGGTGGAAGGACCGGCCAATCAGGAGACGGTGGCTTTCATCGCATCATGCCTGAGTTATGGCAACAGAAAACAATTTTTCCCTAAGATTCAAAAGATATTGGATGATGCCAGAGGAGATGTCTACAATTGGGTCAAGAACGGAGACTTCGATATGGATATTCCGGTCAGCCCGGAGTGCTATTACCGTCTTTTTACCAACCAGATGATGAATCATTTCCTGCATGCCCTCAAAGACTTGGTCAATGAATACGACACTTTGGGCAACTATATCCAATCAAAGACGAATGACGGATTCTCTGCCATTGTTGCTATTACGTCTTATTTCAATAGTAAGGGTATTGATTCGGTCATACCCAAAGATACATCATCGGCATGCAAGAGGATATGTATGTTTCTCCGTTGGATGGTGAGAGACAACAGTGATGTAGATCTCGGTCTGTGGAGTGGTTTCATAGATAAACAAAGTCTGATAATGCCACTAGACACACATGTGTTGCAAGAGGCTTGTCGACTAGGATTATTGAACAGCAAAACTGCCAATATGAATGTCGCGAAAAGATTGACTGCAAAGATGCGCACAGTATTCCCCGATGATCCGTTGAAAGGCGATTTTGCACTGTTCGGATACGGAGTCAACCACTAAGACATACGAAACCCCAAAGACCGATAATCTCTATATCAATCCACGTAATCCAACTTGATAACGACCACTCTGATATGTTGGTCCTTCTTACCGGTCTGCACCTTTGCTATATGCCAGTCTCCGGGGAAGAACAGGAAGAATCTGCCGGGACAGGAATTATAGAATTTTGCTTTCTGCAAGTCATAATCATAATGTATCACATCCGGTTTGTAATCACAATTCGGTTTACTGGTACGCTGCTCGATGATACCGAATCCTTCTACCCCCTTCACAGCATACTGTAAGTCGATATGATGATAATGACTCTCGCTCTGACGCTTCGCCAACGGACCATTGGTATCATCCTGTATACTGGCTGTAAGACTGGTGCCCTCTATAGGATAATTGCCTTTAGGCAGATTCAGCAAGTCGTGTGTGGCAAGCCATCCGAAGGCTGCATCCCATTGGACCTTATTTTTCTGATATTGTGTATAAAACTCAGCGGCATTCACCGTTTTGTGAGGCGAAGCAGCCGTAAAACCGTTGCGCCACTCTCCCTTTTTCATCCATTTTTTGGCAGTTCTCTCCAATGTTCTGTCGCTGCATGGTTTGGTGTAAACACATTGTGCAAAAACACTATTCAGCGCAAAAACACATAGCGCCAATAAGAATATCCTTTTCATGATTTGTATGTTTTTAATAGATTTGTTTATCTGTTTTTATGTACCATATACCACTGATGGGTAAAGAAATTATAGAATAGCAAGGACAATACGATAATTACGATCGAGGTCAACAACAATAAATGTACGTTGTCCTGAAAGAATGAATAACCGAGAAACAGTCCAAGTGCCATGCCGAACTCCCATGACAGAATGTATGTACTCTGACTCGTTCCACGCTGACAATGCTTGCTCAGTTTGATGAAAAACAAAAGAAAACGAGAAGCAATGATACCGATACCCAGACCTATGAATACCGGCGATATGTATGACACTATCATCTGTTTACGGTTGAGCATGATAAGCAACGCCGCTCCTATCAATATCAGACCCGAAATGATTTCACTCTTCAACTCTGCATTCTCAAACACAAACTTCTGTGCCAGCAACGCCACAAAGAAGCCGACCATCATCATACCATAAAACACATAAGAAAGATGCATAGACAACAACAACCCTATGACAGTCGTAATCATGGTAAAATTGAGAAACAACCATTTGCCCTGTGGCAGAAAGAAACGATCAAGACAGAACACATGGAGAGAATCGGCAGGTGCACGAAAAGGGAAATTGACCATCCTGATAAACAGCATCGCCAATACGGCACAAATAGCCGACGCGATCAAGACCACGCCGAATCCGTTCAGTTTATACAATATTAATGCCATCATCGGACCCAGAGACAATGCAAACCGTGAGAACCATGTGGCGGAATGGTTCGCCTCGGTACGCTGAAACGACTCACTGGTGTCGATAATCAATGTACTTACCAATATCATCTGTGCCAGACCGAAGAAGGCACCAAGCAAGAGACGAAACGAAAACACCATGGCACCGTGTTCGCACAAGATTCTACTATCCCGCACATAATACAGATATCCCAAGCACAGGATGATTGCGAATATTGCCCAAAGACAAATGTGATTACGACGATACTTCTGTACCAGATATGTACAGAAACCACCGAATAAGAAGACCCCTACCCCGAAAGCACCCATGACACAACCGACCTGTGATGACGAGAACCCTTTGCCCAACATCCATAGGGGCAATATGGGTATCAACATGTATACAGACATGGTGAGAAACATATTGGCCAAGGCCATGCGCCAAAAATCCTTATGCCACAGTTTGATATGAACAGGGGTGTTCTGGGAATTCATTAATATGACTCTTTTTCGTTAGGGAAATCACTGCTCTTCACATCACGCACATAATTGCCTATGGCATCAGTCATAACAGTGTAAAGATCAGCATATCTACGCAGGAACTTAGGAGAGAATCCATTGTTTTTGCCTAACATGTCGTCTACGACCAGAATTTGTCCGTCTGTACCGTTACCGGCTCCAATACCAATGGTCGGTATAGATATCTCGCTGGAAACCAAAGCTGCCAACTTAGCTGGAACTTTTTCGAGTGTGATACCAAAACATCCTACCTCGGCAAGTGCCTGAGCATCCGAAATCAGTTTTTCAGCCTCAGCATCCTCTTTGGCACGAACGGCATAAGTACCAAATTTGTTAATACTTTGTGGTGTGAGTCCCAGATGTCCCATCACTGGTATCCCGGCATCAAGAATACGTTTGATAGTATCCAGTATTTCTCTGCCGCCTTCCAGTTTCAAAGCATCGCACCCACTCTCTTTCATCATCCTCATGGCATTTTTCACGCCATCGATGCTGTCGGCCTGATAACTGCCGAAAGGCATATCACATACCACCAACGCACGCTTTACGGCTCTCGACACTGAACGTGCATGATATATCATCTGATCTATCGTGATGGGAAGTGTCGTAGCATTTCCAGCCATCACATTCGATGCAGAATCGCCTATCAATATGCCATCTATACCAGCCTGATCTACGATACCGGCTGTGGTATAGTCATAAGACGTAAGCATAGAGATTTTCTCTCCACGCTGTTTCATCTCTATAAAACGATGCGTAGTAACTTTGCGCGTATCCTCTACTAAATATCCACTCATTTTGTATGATATATTTAAAATTCGGGCGCAAAGTTACTGCTTTTTAACGAAACATAGTAATTAAATTACAAATATTTTCATATTTGAAGGATTTATAGTCGTTGACTACGATATCGGAAAATTTTGATATTTCATTTTCAGGATTGGTGGTGGAAAGCCCTACGACAACCATCTCTGCAGCTCTGCCTGATTTCAGGCCGTTAAAACTGTCTTCGAAAACGACACACTCATCCGGTGTGGCTCCAAATCTCTGCGCTCCTTTCAGATAACAGTCGGGATCCGGTTTGCTTTTATCGAAATCTTCCGCAGTAAGTATTGCGTCGAACATCTGTCTGAATTCGGAATGGTTACGATATACAGTATCCATCTTTTTCTGATTGGAACTGGTCACCACAGCCGTCTTCACACCATGCTGTCGCAAATCGGCAATAAACGCTTCAAATCCTGCTATGTAATCGAAGTGCATATCCTGTTCAAACTCATCTAGGCGCCGGGTGATCTTTTCTCGTTCACACGCCAGACTGCCGTCGAAATACTTATCATATATCTGAGTAAGTGTCTGTCCCTTGATTCTCTGTTCCAGACCTGGTTGGTCGGGATGATAAAGAAGACACTGACTTCTCCAGAATTCAGTATATTGTGGCTCGGTGTCGAATATGACACCGTCCAAATCAAATAAAGCGACCTTGAACATCTTCTTACTGGTGTTGCTCTCTCAGCAGGTCATTGACAGTTTTAACGGGGTTGAATGTTTCCAGTGATACTTCTACGAATACCGTGTTCCAGTCACTCATGGCTCCATTCCACAATCCAGGCAGTTCAAGAGCCTGCAATTCCTTGCCGTTCTTACTCTTGCTACTGATAAAACCTGTCGTCTTGTCTACATATCGAGGCAAATCGAACGCATTACCTTTATAATCCTTCACTGCACAGACCAGATCTACAGGATTGAAGTGCGTACCTTCGGTGAACATCTTCATATATTCAGGATTGTTCTTGTCTATCTGACTGCTCTCAAGTATCTGCAGACTGACCGTTCCATCCTGGTTGTATGTGAGGAAAGGACCGCCGCCGGGTTCACCGACATTCTTTACCACACCGCACACACGCATCGGTCGGTTGAGTTTACTCTTCAGATAAATGACGAGTTCAGCGTCCTCGAGTTCTTTGATATCATCTTTACGACAACAAAGATCACGCTGAACGAATCTGATAATCTCTTCCAGTTTATCATGATTATACGAACCCGTATCAAGTGTCTTCAAATACCCGAAAGCCTTATTCTGTAATGATACCAATACACCGGCAATCAGTTGTTTGTATTCCACCGTCTCCGGTTTCAGTCTGTCGGGCACCACATTATCTATATTCTTGATAAATACCACATCAGCATCTATCTCATTGAGGTTCTCTATCAGAGCACCATGCCCACCCGGACGGAACAGCAGTTTACCGTCTTCGGTACGGAAAGGTGTATTATCAGGATTGGCAGCCAAGGTATCCGTGCTGGGTTTCTGTTCCGAGAATGAAATATCATATTTGATACCAAACTTCTTTGCATAATAGTCAGCTTTCTCTGCCACCTTCTTCCTGAAAAGGTCGATATGCTCGTGACTCACCGTAAAATGGACATTTGCCTCACCGTTGCTGGCAGCATACATGGCACCTTCTACCAGATGTTCCTCCATCGGCGTACGCGAAGTGTCGCCATATCGGTGGAACAAGAGCAATCCCTTCGGCAGTTGACCGTAGTTCAGTCCTTTATCTTCAAGCATATTGGCTACCACCTTTTTATATTCCCCGGCAGCCATGAGCGTTTTGATATCCTTACCCTCATTCTTCTTGCATACCTCATTGAGGGCACTGTAGAATGCGAATCTCTCAATATTGTCAAAGTATTGTTTCTCAAAATCCGTTGTAGGCACATCATAGTCGGCACCGAGGAAAGCGAACATATTCTTGAACATTCTGCTGGCTGCCCCACTGGCAGGTACGAACTTCACGATTTTGTGACCTGCTGCCTTATAATTGTTCCATATATCAATGTATTGTTTTCGGTCTGCGTCTCCCATACTTAATATACCATGACCGATACTGGCAGCGGCTTCCAACTTCAGAAAAGGGAAACCTGTCTTAAACTGTTTCAACTGTGTTTCTATCTGCTCTTCAGAAATTCCTTTCTGGGCAATCTGTTTTACATCCTCTTTTAATAACATATTTGTGGTATTTTTTAATTAATACGTTACAAATATAGCTACTTTTCTCAAAAAAAACAATTAAATAGACAGAAAATCGTATCTTTGCAAGATAAATATGATGTTGTATGGAGGATAAATTTGAATTTTCACCTGAAGAACGGTCTCTGACAGTTTTATTGCTGAAACAATTGAGGGATAAAATAGGTAACACACTCAAACCCGGTGACGAGCAGAAATTACGCCATCATCTTGTTTTTGCCATACAGAATAATCAGGTAAAGAGAAATGTTTTCGGACTGAACCCTATTCTTCTTGGTTTGCAGACAGCCGTTATCATGACCGACGAAATCGGTCTGAAACGCGATGCGGTCATCGCCATCCTGCTCTATCAGGTTGTCAAAAATGGCAAGGCTAATATAAAAGAGGTGACGAGCACCTTCGGTGAAGGTGTGGCGCATATCATACACGGACTGACACGTATCAATGAACTGTATGAGAAGAATCCTGTCATTGAAAGTGACAACTTCCGTAATCTGCTGCTGTCGTTTGCCGAAGATATGCGTGTCATCCTGATTATGATTGCCGACCGTGTCAACCTGATGCGGCAAATCAAGGACACCGAAAACAAGGACGCTCAATATGAAGTGTCTGAAGAGGCGGCGTTCCTGTATGCTCCTCTAGCCCATAAACTCGGTCTTTACAAACTGAAGAGCGAACTGGAAGACCTGAGTCTGAAATATATGGAGCACGACGCTTACTATATGATCAAGGAGAACCTGAATGCGACCAAGAAGGCGCGCGACGAATATATAGAACGTTTCATCGCCCCTATTCAGAAGAAGCTGGAAGATGCCGGACTCAAATTTCACATGAAGGGACGTACCAAGAGTATCCATTCCATCTGGCAGAAGATGAAAAAACAGAAATGCGGATTCAATGGCATCTATGATCTCTTTGCGATACGTATCATTCTGGATTCTCCTGAAAAACTGGAGAAGATGCAATGCTGGCTCGTCTATTCTATCATCACGGATATGTACCAGCCTAACCCGAAACGTCTGCGCGACTGGCTCTCTATTCCTAAGTCTAACGGATATGAGAGTCTGCACATTACGGTGTTGGGACCTGAAAACAAATGGGTGGAGGTACAGATACGTACCGAACGCATGGACGAGATCGCAGAAAGAGGTCTTGCCGCCCATTGGCGTTATAAAGGGGTGAAAGGTGAAACAGGACTTGATGAATGGTTGAACAACATACGTAGTGCCTTGGAAACCAACGACGACCTCCAGTTAATGGATCAGTTTAAGATGGACCTCTACGAGGACGAGGTGTTCGTATTTACGCCCAAGGGCGACCTGTTCAAGTTTCCCAAAGGTGCCACCGTTCTGGATTTTGCCTATCACATCCACTCCAATGTAGGCAACCGTTGTACAGGTGCCCGCATCAACGGCAAGATTGTTCCGTTCAGAGAAGTTCTGCACAGTGGCGATCAGGTGGAGATTATGACCAGCAACAATCAGAAACCGAAACAGGACTGGTTGAATGTCGTCAAGACATCACGCGCCAAGGCCAAGATACGTCTTGCCCTCAAAGAGACGACCGTCAAAGAAGGGGCACTGGCCAAAGAACTGCTGGAACGCAAGTTTAAGAACCGCAAGATCGACTATGACGAAAGTACGATGTCGCATCTCATCAAGAAACTCGGTTTCAAGGAAGTAAGCGAGTTTTACAAACAACTGGCCGATGAGACATTGGATGTGAACACGGTGCTGGACAAATATCTGGAAGTGAAAAATCATCTGGAGAACCCGGCTGCCAGTGCGGCCCCAGTCCGCAGTGCAGAAGAATTCAATTATGACGGTCCGCAGAAAGAACAGGCGAAGAACGAGGACGTGCTTGTGATAGACCGCAACCTGAAAGGCATCGACTATCAGTTAGCCAAATGCTGCCATCCTATTTATGGCGACGACATCTTCGGTTTCGTAACCGTAAGCGGAGGAATCAAGATACACCGTAAAGACTGTCCGAACGCCCATGAGTTACGCCGTCGTTTCGACTATCGTATCATCAAGGCGAGATGGAGCGGCAAAGGCAGTTCGCAGTACAGTATTACACTGCGTGTGATAGGCAACGACGATATTGCGATCGTCAACAACATCACCAGTCTGATCAGCAAGGACGAGACACTGACACTGCGTTCCATCAATATCGACAGTCATGACGGACTGTTCAGCGGCAACATCGTAGTTCAACTGCAGGACACGGGCAAGATGGAGACGCTCATCAAGAAACTGCGTACCATCAATGGGGTAAAACAAGTGACGAGAATATAAAATTACTTATCCAGTTTTTTGAAGAATTCTTCGAGTATCTTTACACCCTTTTCGGTAGCGAACCCGCGCACCGTGACAAGCAAAAGATTCTTATATATGTCTATGAAGGGATACTTCAGGTAGAACTTCGTAGACATAATATAATTCATCTGGACATCAGCCAGTTCCAGGAGGATGTCATACCTTATATCATTACGGAAGAACCCCTCTTCTACACCTTTATTGAAAAAAGCGAGTGCATTCTTATTATTGTCACGCTTATGCTCGCTTATTAAATCCAGAACTTTCGTGTATTTATGCAAATCAGAATACATGAGCGGATTGGTATTACTCAGTTCCTCCACCTGATGCTTGTATATTTCAAGAACGACCTCTATCACGTTAGGATTGGTCTGCATAAAAGCATCCATCATTTTCTCTTTGTCACAGAAACGCTTTTTGGCTGTTTCCAGCACCAGTTCCTCTTTATCGCGGAATATCTTATAAAGGGTGCGCTTGGATATGGACAGACAACTAGCTATATCGTCCATCTTCACAGCCCTGATACCCCGCTCATTAAAACAGCTCGTAGCCTCCTCCAATATCTTTTCGCGCAAGGCTTGGCGGTACTCTGATTCGTTGCTTAATTTATGCATATACAAACATTTAGTGCAAAGTTAGTTATTTTTTGTCGAATTATTTATGTTTTTACTTATATTTTGTTATCTTTGCACGTGATTTTATGGAAAATTTAAAGTAAACTTATATTATAATAGTTCAATATGGTAAAAATATCCAAAGAGGCTGCCCTGTTATATCATGAACAAGGTAGACCGGGTAAGATTGAGGTTATCCCAACAAAACCTCACCACACCCAAACTGACTTAAGTTTGGCATATTCTCCTGGAGTTGCTTTTCCGTGTCTGGAAATCCAGAAGAATCCTAACGATGTTTATAAATACACAGACAAAGGTAACCTTGTTGCCGTCATCAGTAATGGTACTGCCGTACTTGGACTAGGTGATATAGGTGCGATGAGCGGAAAACCTGTGATGGAGGGTAAAGGATTACTCTTCAAGATTTATGGTGGCATCGACGTGTTCGATATCGAGGTCGACGAGAAAGACCCTGAGAAATTCTGCGAAGCTGTAGAGAAGATTGCTCCTTCTTTCGGTGGTATCAACCTTGAAGACATCAAGGCTCCGCAATGTTTCTACATAGAGGAACGTCTCAAGAAATCACTTGATATTCCTGTTATGCACGACGACCAGCACGGCACAGCCATTATCTCGGCTGCCGGACTGAAGAACGCCCTGGAAGTGAACGGCAAGGATATATCAAAGGTGAGAATCGTTGTCAACGGTGCGGGCGCTGCAGCCATCTCGTGTACCAAACTGTATATGTCTCTCGGTGCCAAGCGCGAAAACATCCTGATGCTCGACTCCAAAGGTGTTATCACCAGTGACCGCGAGAACCTGACGGAACAAAAGAAATTCTTCGCTACTGACCGCCGCGACGTCCACACACTCGAAGAAGCTGTCAAGGGTGCAGATGTTTTCGTCGGACTATCTAAAGGTAATGTCCTTTCCAAGGACATGGTACGCAGTATGGCCGACCAGCCTATCGTGTTCGCCCTTGCCAACCCTACACCTGAGATTTCTTACGAAGACGCGATGGACAGTCGCCCTGACGTGCTGATGAGTACCGGCCGTTCCGACTATCCTAACCAGATTAATAATGTGATCGGTTTCCCATATATCTTCCGTGGCGCTCTGGATGTAAATGCCAAGGCTATCAACGAAGAAATGAAACTGGCCGCCGTTCATGCCATCGCCGACCTTGCCAAGCAGCCCGTTCCTGATGTCGTAAATGATGTTTATCATGTCAACAACCTCACGTTCGGTCCTAAATACTTTATCCCGAAACCGGTAGACCCACGTCTTATCACAGAAGTTTCTGCTGCTGTAGCCAAGGCTGCCATCGACAGCGGTGTGGCACGCAACATTATTACAGACTGGGATGCTTACAAGAAACAGCTCCGCGAACTGCTCGGACAGGAGACAAAACTTACCCAGAAACTGTATGACACAGCGCGCAACCATCCACAGCGTGTGGTTTTCGCCGAAGGTATCCACCCTACAGTACTGAAAGCTGCCGTACAGGCAAAGGCAGAGGGATTATGTTACCCTATCTTGCTAGGTAATGACGAGCGCATCAAGAAGTTGGCCAAAGAACTCGAATTAAGTCTGTCGGGTATCGAGATTGTCAATCTCCGCCATGACAACCAGGCCGAACGCCGCGAGCGTTATGCTCATATTCTGGCCGACAAGCGTGCCCGTCAGGGATACACGTTCGAGGAGGCCAATGATAAGATGTTCGAGCGCAACTACTTCGGAATGATGATGGTAGAGACCGGTGAAGCTGATGCTTTCATCACCGGACTGTATACCAAATATTCAAACACCATCAAGGTGGCCAAGGAAGTGATCGGTATCCGTCCTGAATACAACCATTTCGGTACGATGCATATCCTGAACTCCAAGAAGGGAACATATTATATCGCCGATACACTGATCAACCGTCATCCCGACAAGGATGTGCTCATTGATATAGCAAAACTGAGCGCGATGACAGTACGTTTCTTCAACGACAAACCGAATATTGCTATGTTGAGTTACTCCAACTTCGGTACCGACGAGAAAGGAAGTCCTGTACAGGTACATGAGGCAGTGAAGGAAATGCAGCAGCAATATCCTGATCTGGCTATCGACGGTGAGATGCAGGTTAACTTCGCGATGAACAAGAAACTCCGCGATGCCAAGTATCCTTTCTCCAGACTGAAAGGTCTTGATGTCAACACACTTGTATTCCCTAACCTGAGCAGCGCCAACGGTTCTTATAAACTGTTGCAGGCTCTCGATCCGGACACAGAGATCATCGGCCCGATCCAGATGGGACTCAACAAGGCTATCCATTTCACCGACTTCGAGTGCTCTGTACGCGATATCGTAAACATTACCGCAGTAGCTGTAATCGATGCATACGTAGAGAAAGTAAAAAGCAAGATAAAGAAATAATCTTTATATGAATGATGAGATAAGGCGGACTTTACAGTTCGCCTTATTTTTTGTATTTTTACTAAAAAAAACTAAAATGTTATTACATTGTTAATCTTTTTTATTATATTTGCAAAAATAGTAGATAAAAATGTATTATTATGAAAGCAGGTGTAATGAATAAAATCATTCTAGCGCTTGGCTCCAATACTGACCAAGAGATGAATATGATGAGAGTGGAACAATATCTCAGAGATTTGTTTACGGATATTGCATTCAGTACACATCTGTGGACAGAACCCATAGGTATCCAGTCGGACAGATTCATCAACGAACTGGCTTTTATCAAAACCCGCCACGGACAACAACAGATTGTAAGGGCCATGAAACAGCTCGAAAAGAGATGTGGCAGTACGAAGGCTGAGAGAACCAAGAATATCATAAGAATAGATGTAGACATCCTGCAATTTAACGATATCCGTTTGAAGGAAGATGACTGGAACCGTGATTATATCAAATTACTAATAAAACAAGACCCCTTTATTTAAATAATAACTTTATGAACAGACTATTATTAGCCGTAACGTTTGTGTACGGTTTATTATGTTGTGAATCATCCGACGCCCAGAATTTTGATGATTATTTTATAAACAAGACATTGCGTATCGATTATGAGTTTGCCGGTACGGCAAAACAGCAGAACATCTATGTAGACGAACTGAAAGTGGAACCGCGTTGGTATGGCAAGAGACAACGTCTGGCTGAAGTCCCTATGGACGGCAACGGACAAATCATCGTCAAGGATATCAAATCAGGCAAGGTGATATACAGGAATTCCTTTTCCACTTTGTTCCAGGAATGGTTGGCGTATGACGAAGCCAAGACGACCGGCAAATCCTTCGAGAATGTATTTCTGGTGCCATTCCCCAAGGATTCCGTATCCATCACCGTCAATCTGATGAATTACAGAAGAGAGATCGCCACATCGTTCACACACATTGTGACCCCCAAGGATATCCTGATACAGCATATCGGTGAAAAGGACGTGAATCCTTATGTCACACTCCAGCAGGCTACCGATACGACACGGTGCATACACATCGCCTATCTGGCTGAAGGATACAAACGGGACCAAATGGGAAACTTTATCAATGATGCGAAGATAGCTGTCGAAGCCCTGTTCGAACACGAACCGTTCAAGTCGATGCGCGACAGGTTCAACATCGTGGCGGTGGAAGCTCCTTCGGCAGAAAACGGTACCAGCGAACCGTCCAACGGTATATGGAAGAACACGGCACTGGGGTCTCACTTCGACACGTTCTACTCTTACAGATACCTCACCACCCTGCATCTTAAAGATATGCACGACATGTTGGCTGGCACCCCTTATGAACATATTATTGTATTGGTCAATTCAGAAAGATATGGCGGTGGAGGCATTCTCAACTCCTATACGCTTTGCACTACCCATAACGAATGGTATAAACCGGTCGTTGTGCACGAGTTCGGCCACAGTTTTGCAGGCCTCGGCGACGAATACGCCTACGCCGAGGAACAGATTCCTATGTATCCGCATGATGTGGAACCTTGGGAACCCAACCTCACCACTTTAAAAGATTTCCATGGCAAATGGGAGAACCTCATCAAGAAAGGTACCCCCATCCCTACCCCTGAAAGCAAGAATGAGAAGACAGAATACACCCGTGTCGGCGTCTTCGAAGGAGCCGGTTACAATCTGAAAGGTGTTTACCGTGGCGTACAGCGCTGCAGGATGAGAGACAACACTACACCCGAATTCTGTCCCGTATGCCGACAGGCGCTACAGAGACTCATCGATTTCTATACGAGATAAAAAATTGCAGTAATAAAGAATTTTGAGATTTCTGCATAAAAACAAGAAATGGCATCCGCATATCACGGATGCCGTTTTGGTCTTACTAATTGACTGCTACCACAGGACCTGTTACCCGTCTATATGAAAAGCTTAATAGAATGTAAAGATATTTATGTATTTTAATGTCACAGCAAAAACTGTCGTTTCTCCCAGAATTTTTTGTTGCTTTATACCTCCACCCTCCACCCGACACGGGGAATTTCTTTGTATTATACTGATTGATATATATTTGTGAGAATTTAGATCGTCGATAAACATCCACCTATCCTCCACCATCCTCCACCCTTGAAAAACTTGAATAATATCTAACATACAGACAACTCATTATCTTGATAATACCTATTATTTTAAAATCATTGTATATGGTTATACAGTTATTGTAATATTTAACAAAACCGCACGAGCGTTTATTGACGTAAATGTACACTTTAAGTATGTTAACATTCCGTGATATTTATTCACTTTTACGGTAGTTAAAAAAAATCGCAAACCGTTCCGTGGCAAATCCACCGTCGTGCGAGAAAAATTGCGCACCGCCAAAAAAAATTATTCTTCAAAATTATTCTTCAAGGATAATTAATTTCCCTTGAAGGGAAATTTTCTCGCACGGTGGGGATTTCTAACTCACCGCTTTTGAGGAATTTTTAGGCCTAAAAGTGATCCGAAACCAGTGGGATTGCTCTTCATCCCCACCGCTTTGACAACAAATTTAGGCCTAAAT
>NZ_CALMHT010000009.1 GCF_937863835.1 uncultured Prevotella sp. | reverse complement strand
AACAAATGGATGTTACCAAAACTTTCTTTTTTGTTTCATATATCCAATTATAGATGGAATTTTGCCGTATTCATTGAAAAATCTTATTAATGAGCCGTTTCCGATACACAACATATCTCACATGATGTATGTCATACAGAGATTAAACGACTTATCTGTATAATTTATATATTCCATTAGGAATTGTTGCGATATCATATTCATATACCTTTCTTAAATCAGGTTGTCTAGGTAATATTTTAGGCGAAATCAAAATATTCTTGTCTTCTGGAATAGAAAACAACTCATTTTTGTTCTTTCCTTGTGCAATTTTGAGCCCTTTGCCTTTCAAAGGAACATAAGAACGGATACGTAAGTTTCCGCCTAGTTCAGATTTAATAGTGGCGTTATGCAGCGTATGATTGTTCCAGAACATATCAATAATGAATCCCCCACGTGCTTTCAGTCCTGTTACACTTCCAGATTTCCATATATCAGGTAATGCAGGAAGCAATTGTACTGCCCCGTCCTGACTTTGTAATAGCATTTCAGTAATACCGGCAGTAAAACCAAAGTTTCCGTCAATTTGAAATGGAGGATGAGCATCAAATAAATTAGGAAACATTCTACCTTTGGGATATTGTTTCTGCATTTTATCGTCAGGTAATATGTTGAGTAAGCATTTTACCAGTTTGTAGGCATGGTTGCCGTCAAGCAATCTTGCCCAAAGATTAATTTTCCAACCTATGCTCCACCCTGTCGCTATATCACCTCTTTGAAGTAGCGTATTCTTGATTGCCTCAAAGAGTAGAGGAGTGCGATAAGCTGATATTTGATTGCTCGGGAACAGTCCGTAAGCATGTGATACATGACGATGATTGTCTGTCGGATCATCCAAATCTTCCAACCATTCCTGCAACTGCCTATATTGTCCTATCTGCATAGGAGGTAATTGTGCTATCTGATTTTTTAGGCTGTCTTGGTATGCAATCGATTTACCGAGAATTCTCGAAGCAGAAAGAGCATTGTTGAGAACATCGAACGCGATTTGATTGTCCATTGTACAACCTGCGGTGACGGAAGGTTTCCCATGTGGTCCATGTTCCGGAGAAATACTTGGACAAGTTACCATCCAACCATATTTAGGATGTTTCACCATGGCGGTCAGATAGAAGTCGGCAGCACCTTTCAATTGCGGATAAACATCTTGCAGGTAGTATTTGTCACCATTGAACAGATAGCGTTGCCATAGATGTGTGGTTAACCATCCTGCTCCATTAGGCCAGATACCCCAAGTGGCACCATCCACCATACCGGTAGAGCGCCAAATGTCAGTATTATGATGCGCCATAAAGCCTTTCGCTCCGTACATGATGCGAGCCGCCTCACGACCAGTTACACTCAGATCTTTGACCAACTGAATCAGTGGAAGTTCAGTCTCGCTCAGATTAGTGATCTGTGCAGGCCAGTAATTCATCTCCGTATTGATATTGATGGTGTATTTCCCATCCCATGGGGCATTCATCTGATAGTTCCATATACCTTGTAGATTGGCAGGTTCACCTCCTGGCTGTGACGAAGAGATGAGTAGATAACGCCCGAATTGGTATACCAGAGTCACCAGTGCCGGATCATCACTTGTCTCAAACCTCCTTAACCGTTCATCTGTAGGCAATGCAGAGTCGGCATTATTTCCCAAGTCGAGCTTTACCCTGTCGAACATTTTCTGATAAAATGCGATATGCCGTTCGAGAGCAGTAGCGTAAGGTTTTTCCATTGCCTTTGATAGAAAATCCGCTGCTTTCGTCTTTTCATTCCCGCTCACATCATGATAATTGATGAAGTTGGTAGCCGTCGACACATATATGACTACATCGTCCGAATGGGTCACATGGATAGTAGAGTCGGTAAACGAAACTATTCCGCCCTTATGTTTGATACCAGTCATTGTCTTCACCCTGATGAGGCCCTTTTCGCCCTCATGGTCTGCACCCTGTCCGTTCATCACCAACACGTTACCCTCCTTTGAAGTGGTATGACGCAACGGCGAAGTGTATTTGGCGGTAAAATTCAGTGCGTTACACCTGTCGGCACTCAGATGAATCATCACAAGATGGTCGGTGAACGATGAGATGACTTCTCTTTTATAAGTAACTCCGTTTATCTTGAATACTGTTGTGGCTACCGCCCTATTCAGATTCAGTTCACGCATGTAAGAAGTTGGTGCCGTCTTGAAAGGCATGTCTATTAGCAGACTTCCCACATTCTCATAGGGCATACCGTTGCGGGAAGTCAGAAAGTATTTATTGATCATGCCGTGTGCCGTTCTGGTGTCACCCTGAAAGATGAGCGAACGAATCTTTGCCAATGTGTCTGCATTCACCTCCCTGCAATTGCTATAAGGTCCGCCGCCCCATACAGTCTCCTCGTTGATTTGGATTTCCTCATGACTGATGCCTCCGAACACCATTGCACCCATCCTTCCGTTGCCCGTAGGTACAGCTTCCTGCCAGATACGAGCTGGTTGTTTATACCATAATTTCAAGTCTCCTGCAAATAGCGAAATAGGGCATAGGAGTAAAAAGAGGATTAAATTCTTCTTCATGTCGTTAGTTATTAATTTTTATTTTGTAACCAGATTTAAGTTTGAATGAATGTCTGCGTATGGTAATTGTTACAGGTTGGTTTGCTGAATAATACCAGTCAGACCCCTCTTTATATACTGCTGCATAAGAGTCTGTATCAGCAATAATCTCTACATCACTTGCTTTGATGTTTTTACCATTACCTAAATATACCAATTCGATTTGCTTCCCATTTTTTCTAACAAAACCAAAACATCCGTTAAAATAGATATTCGAAAGAGATACTGTTTGATGGTTTCCACTTAAAACATAATCGGTGATACCATCATTTAGTGATATTATCATTCCTGTATTATCGCTTTTGGCAGGAATTGCTTTTATGTTATTGATGATTGAACTGTCATTCTTGAATGCTTCATAAGCAGCCATAAAAGGATGGAATTTCGCATTTAGAGATTCTTGCCTGACAATTAACGTTGGAGTTGGCGAAGGGGAAAGGCTTGCACTGTCGATGGTTAAATCTTTGTTTAATGTAGTAGATGGAGCATCGCACATGAATAAATGTCTATGATTGGCACCTGCCATCCATAGACGAGATGTGATGGAGTCTATATTCCATTCTGCGATAAAATTTTGATGATAATAACAGCCTTTGATATTGGAAAAATACGAATAACCTATGTGATATGTTGTATCTAATGGCCCTTCAGGTAATATAGATAGCACTCTTCTCTTATCTGCTTTTAATGACATAGACTTCCCGATGTTATGAAAAATATAATCGTTGTCGCTTAAGTTTGACCTGAATATATCAATGTAGTAGCCGTAATTGTTTGAAACACGTATCATCGCAACAGTACGCCTCTTTTCATTTGCTGTAACATCCGTAAAATTAATAATAGGAGTCAACTCTTTCCGATTCACGAAATCAGTATCTGATACTGATGGTTCTAGAGCATTTATGTGAATATCTCCAGATGTATATCCAGGTAAAATGGTATTGGTTCCTGTGGCGGATTGGTGATAAAAATAATCTTTAGTCCAATATGATTCATATGCCGCCGCATCTGGGACAAGAGCATGGCCAAAAGCATAGAATTGTAAAGCTAAGCCGTTAGGCGAAAGGTGAGCCCCTTTGTGTCCGCCGTATACGATAGCCATCATTTTATTTTCTCCCAACCAATTCTTCATTGTTATCACTTCGTGATATTTCGAATAAGAAGTTCTCTCGCTCGAATCAGTAGCATCTATATCCTTTATTTTTGAATAAGAACATAGACCTTCCCATCCTGTATCGTTACGTGAATATTTGTTCATCTTGATACCTTTATTTAAGACAGCTGATACATTGTCTATTCCGACTTCGTTATGGGTCAGCGTGTAATAGGTAAGCAGATTTTCAAATGTTCTGTAGTCGGCATGACCACCTCTCGAATCTCCGAAAACAATCATATTAGAAGACTCGTCCAACCATGGGAAAACGGCAAGAGCGGCTTTCTTTATAATACAGTTGTTTTCAATGATGTCATATCCCGCATTTTTTAGAGGAATAGTCCAGTTTAATAGCATTCCAATGGTACCGAATGCGTATCCAGGTGCTTCAGGCCATAACCCTGTTATTTTATCATAGCCCTTTATAAAATCGGTTATGGAACTATGATAATCAGTAGACTTGTTGATTAAGTATTGTAGATAGTATTCTTTGCCGTGCCCATCCTTGTAAGCTCTGTCTTCTTTTAAGACAAGAATTGGATACAACATCATATTCCAGCCATTGACATTCCAGTTGCCGTATTTGCTTCCGCGTATCATGCCTATATCAATGAACTTCTTAAATACAATTCCTGCCACATTATCCAATGTCATACCAGTAGCCTTGATTTGTTGAGAAATATGAGATTGAAGATAGTTATAAATGAAATCGTAAATGATGGCTGCATGCAATCCTAAATCATCATGGATCTGTTCGTAATCATAAAATCCACATATTCCACCTGATGCCCAACCACCATAACTTTCTGTAGATTTTTCAGGATCTAGAATCGGATTCATATAATACGTCCCTATGAGCCATGTGTTGAATATATCAGCGGAAAATTTGGCGAATTTTTCTTCTCCTGATATCCAGTAAATAAAAGCCGCCTTTTCTGCCATTGTTAAAATTTCGATATTGTTCTGTCTCACCATGTGACCACTTTCCTTATAAGGGACTGTAACAGGTGGCTCATTGGGAGCCATCCTGTTTATTCCGAGCATGTCGCCGGATTCGTTAAAAGGAATGCGATTTTCCAAACATACATTCACATATTTGTTCCATGTTCTCATACCAGGCATGCGTACCGTTGGAACAGGAGCATTGCCTGTACCCTTGTCCCAATTTTGATTTTTCAGATAACATTGCGTAAAGTGTTCGCCGTTTTTCCAATACATGGCCAAACGTGAAACAATCCAATTAGAATCTTTGATATGCATGTCCACATATTTCTCTATACTATTACGCATGTTGCTGTAAGATTCCTGAGCCCATGTTTCAGTTTTTATTTTCTTTAGAACCGACTCTTTATCGCTTTCATTCACCCATATACAAGGATGCTTGTTGTTATCTTGAGCCTTTACAGTATTGGATAATAACAATAATAACTGAACAATCAATAGAAAAATGAATTTTGAATTTTTCATATCCTTAAATCTATTAGATCTGTTTGACGAGGACACAAGTCCATGGCGACAAAGTCCTCTTGAATGTAAAGTTACCACTTTTATCGATAAGAACCGTCTCTTTTTGCGTTTTCCATGCTTGTTCTTTTAGATAATTTGTTATCTCTCTGTTAGGTGAATGTGGTGATCCGATAACCTTGTATTCATCATAGACATTACCATGATTATTGTCCAATGTTTCTATTTCAATAATGGTTCCTGGTTTAAATCCTTTCAATGTCATATCAACATTTTTTGAAGAAGCATTCATATAATTGTTGAAGTTGGCTGCCGAAGGCACTTTCTCGATATACTCGTCTGGATAATTGAAAATGACTGCTGACACTTTGCCGTTTATGGATGACCGGCTCACCCAAATTGGTTCTTTGCAGTAAATGCTTTCATCGCCGAGTTGGTTGAGCATTCTATAAGCATGGAATGCAGGTTTAACTATTCCTTGAAAATTGATCATTCCGAAACCGCCGTGGAAGATGTTCTCGCCTCCGCCCTTTTCTTCGAAAATATCAGTGAATGTCCAATACATCAATGAGTTGACCAATCCTTGACAGTCCATTACACATTTCATGATATATGCGGCGGGCGGTAGTGCGTCATGCATCATGTCACGGCTGTTGGGACTGGTACTCCATTCTGTAATATGAATCTCTGCGTTCGGATATTTGCTCTGAGCAAGTGTACGCTTAATCCAGTTCATATCATCTTTTAACGAATAGACATATCTCACAGCGTCTTTGCTTTTTCCGCTTTCGGGGTCAAGGGCATAATCAGTGGGATAGGCGTGTGTGGAAATGAAGTCTATCGGTAGATTTTCCTTTTCGCAATATCGGATGAAGTCCTCAATCCATGAACCTTTCCATTGCTGTTTGTTAATCTTGTCCTGTGGAAAAAATACCGATTTCTGCTTGTCATATACTTCTCCTGCATAACGGTCGTCTGCCACGAAATTGCTTGTGGCAGGTCCACCGACTTTTAAACTCTTATCCACCGACTTGACCGCTTTTGCCGAGGCCTTATAAAGATTGAAATAATCCGATTTTGTGCCATCGAAGAAACCGGCTTTAGGATTCATATTCAGATTCGGTTCGTTCCAAACTTCAAAGTACCATTTGCGTATCTCGTCGATACCGTAGCGGTCAACAACGTGTTGTGTAAACGCTTTGATGAGTTGATACCATTTATCCAGTCGTGACGCATCATAACTGATTCGGTTCTGATACCACATCTGCGTTTTGCTGTTGTCCGCCGCAATGCCGTTTGGGAAGAAAGACAGTTCGACGAACGGACGGACACCCATATCAAGCATACGATCATACACTTCATCCACATACTGCCAGTTGTATACCACTTGACCGTTTAACTTTTCAAAGTAGACAAACATGTCGTCATCAAACAGACCATGCATACGGACATATTGGAATCCACAATTTTCCTTGGCTTCTTTCAACTGTTCCAACCAACTGATCCGCAACCCTTCGTTCACACGTCCTGCACAAGTGCCCACGCTCCAATAATGACTCAGAGGTTTCGTGGCTCCGTTTACATCAATCGTCTGTGCGCCCGCTACATTTCCATATAGCGACAATCCTATTAATAAGGCTAAAATCTTTTTCATAAATATTATCTCAGATTCTTTCAAGAAAAAATTATTTGGTTTATTGTCATTCAGATTACCTTTTCTGATTCCTTTTGTTTTTATATACGAACCATTACCGACATATACTGAAATAGTCTTGTTGCTTTTTACAGAAATCACACAATAAGTTCCCTTGAAAGTGATATCTTTATATTTGATTATCCTATTGCTGTCAGACGCAATAATATAATCATAACGGTTGGGCTCTTGATATGATACATTCAATATGATAGTGCCTTCTCGTGGATATTCTTCAGAGTGTACAGCCTTTATAAGTCTTTCGTCCCCTTCCCTGTATGGCTCATAAACAAACGCAAAGGGTTTGGCCCATGAATCACCATAGTGTCTCACCATAATAGCAGGTACAGGTACTTTCTTCAAATCATTGATGTAATAACGATGATTGTTGGGCGACTCCAGCTGGTATATGATGCGATTGGCATCTTGTGGAATATACATACGGTTGTGTATTTGGTCGTGACCGAAAGTAAAATCAGCACTAATCGTTTCATTTGTAGTTGTACTCCCAAAAGTTTTGAAGTATTGGTAACCTTTACCTGAACATTTGTCCAGTGTATCTTTATCCATTGATAAAGCCTTGTCAGATTGGTCTAATAACGTGGAACAGATTCCCATATTATGGTAGATGTAGTCATGGTATAAATTTTTGCCGTTGATGACTTTTGACCAAAATATATCAACAAAATATCCTTGATGTAAATTTTCCCTGACTATAGAAATCAATCTTCGTTGTTTCGCATTTATTTCTTTGGTTAGAAAATTGTTATTAGCTACGACGTATTGACGTTTGTCTGTCAACTGATTGATGTTTTCACACCCTTCTTTTATTTCTGGCTCAGAACAGACAATCTCAAGATCTTGTGGCATGCTTACATCTGCTCCTTTGCCGTTGGGGCTCACTGTATTATGAGCTGCTACATTCATCTTGTATTCGTGTGAATCATCACTCCAGTAGTCCTGCCCGATACCTTGGTCGGGAGCTAAAACATTTCCTAAACCATAAAGTTCCATCGTCATGCCGTTTGGCTGTCTGTGTCCCATATCTTTTCCAAATCCAGCCAATGTAAATGCTAATGAATATTTGGAATCTTCTGCATGATTCCGTTCAAAAATTAGAGAATAGACTTGAGAATAGGATACAGGTGGTAGTTTTTCTTGTCCCTCTACTTTCGGTATTTCAGGAAGATAGAAGAAAAGAGAATAATAGAATTCGTTTTGTAGATTCCTTTTGCCGGCATATTTCATCAGTGATGCCATCTTGTTAAGAAGTTGAGATTCCCCCTTCTCTTGAGCGTATGCCATCAGCAATTCCAATTGCGCACTATACATCTTTGAATATGAGGCATCTCCTATATTAGTGGCGTAGCCATTAGGAAACAGCATTTGTGTCATGGCACCCGCTGCTTTGATAAAGAGGGAATCCTGTGAGAGCAAGTTGATGCCGTTTCTGTAATAGATGTATCCGAATCTGAATAACTGTTCACTTGATCCTTGTCCGTAGCCTCCTGGGGCTTCGGGCCATAAGCCTGTAGTAGGACTGATATTTTCATGGAAAACATTTACATAAGCCCCATGTGTAGGTGTAGTAGGACCATAAATCAATTTGTTTACATAATATTCTCGGCCTTTTCCATCTGGGTATGTATTGTCATCATCAAGAGCTAAGGCGTATAACATGGCAGATTGATGTTCGTTCATGTTCCAGTTGCCATGTAACCCACCTCCACGGTCCAGTTTGTTTTCAATCATGCGTTTAAACATTAACTCAAATCTGTCTAAGGCCCATTGTTTCCCTTCTTTGTGTTGTGGTGCCCATAGTTCACCTTTTATTCCTTTTTTGTATTGCTTTGAGTCAAAGTATTCTTCATGCAGATAGTCATAAATCATATCATAGGCTAAAGGCAAAGTCGCAAAATGGCGTGTATCGCCTAAAGTTTCATAAGATAAATAGCCATTTATGCAGACATCACTGTTATGTTCTTCCCAGTCTGGATTAATCTGCAGCTGTTGAGATGCACCACAAACGAATGTCCATATAATGTCGGCAGCCAGTTTCGCATATTTTTTATCATTGGTAAGATAGTATAATATGGATGATTTCCATGCCAATTGGATGAAACTTCTGTTGGTCGTCTCTGTTCCTAATCCCGTCTTTTCGAAAGGGACTGTATCACATGACATTGCCGTCCCGATACGGGACAGCATGTCATTATTGTTCTCAGTTATTTTCACGATGCCTAATTGAGATTTTCGCGGCTTTGTCAACGAACCGTCACCATAAGGGATAATTTTGTCAAGAGGCATTAATGGAACTGAATTACTGGCTGCTCGACCATAGGTTACTCGTACCGTTGGATATTTTGCATTACCTTCACGCCGAGATATGAAATTACCATCTGTAAAAAAATGGGTATAGTGATGTCCTGATTCCCAATGCATTTGCATTCTGGAAATGACATAACTGGGATTTGCAGCATGTATTTGAATAATCGGATCTACTTCCTGTTTCAGTTGTTGAAAGATGGAATCGGCCCAGCCCACATTTCTAATCTTGTTTAATATAGACAACCTGTCGGCTTTAGTTACGAATATACGTGGATGCTCAGAGGTCTTAAAGTCTTTTGGCCCGATTACTTGTGCAGTGCATGCACAACCAATGGAGAATAGTATAAGGATGATAAATTTTCTCATTGATAAATTAATTATAGTTTATTGATAAAAATCATTGAGGTTTTACAATATCAAAGGCACCCGTAGAATTCCCTTTTAACAGTTTGATATCATCATAAGTGAA
>NZ_CALMHT010000008.1 GCF_937863835.1 uncultured Prevotella sp. | reverse complement strand
CCGGTATCACATGCGTTTTAAAACTTACCAGTGTCCCGTCAATATCAAAAAACAACGCCTTAATCATGGTACAAAGATAGTGTAAGTCTAAGACAATACAAAATAATTTTTCTGATTTTCCTGCTAATTGAAAAAAAATTGGTAAGTTTGCAAGCATAAAATAAGACAATCATCTAATGAATGTGTAATCAAATAGTTAAGAAACTGCTTTAGACGACTTTATTCAGAACCGAGGGTAGGGTAAAAAACATCTTAAGCGGTATATATTTTAGAATCGGTTAGACTCTTATCTATGAAATGATAGACAGAACCAGTTTCAGAGCCATGTTCGAGGAATATTACGATTCGATAAGGCTTTACATATATTACAAGGTAGCCGAGAAAGAGGTGGCGGACGATATGGCACAGGATGTGTTTATGGCGGTTTGGGAGAAGAAAACCACTATCAATCCACAGAATGTAAAGTCCCTATTGTACAAGATTGCCGCAGGACTTGTCGTAGATTACTACAGAAAAAGTGATGTTCGGGCCGACTTCAGCAAATGGGTGCACTGCAACAGTGACGGGAATGAGTCATCTCCTCATGAGCAGGCGGAATATAAGGAGACCATGGAACGTTATGCGAATGCATTGAACTGTATGCCGGAAGGTCAACGTGAAGTATTCATGATGAGTCGCGAAGAGCAACTTACTTATAAGGAGATAGCTCAACGTCTTGATATCAGTGTGAAAGCAGTGGAGAAACGGATGAGTGGAGCATTAAAGATAGTAAACGAAAAAATGTTGACATTGTGAAAAAGTTAGACAAACATATTACGGCAGTACCCGAATGGGACAAGTCTGCAAAACAGATTTGGAATGAGCGTTTTGAGGCACTTGTCACTGATGATACTGATGACACAGATGTTATTGGGGAGGATACAGATGTTACAAAGACAGTGCAACTATGGAGCAGAATCAAATATATCGTGTCTGTAGCTGCGGTTTTTATCATATTGATTTCTGTCACTGCGGCATTATATAAGAAAGAAATCAGTGCACAATTGGGACAGACACGTATCACTCATTTGCCTGACGGTTCTTCCGCAGAACTATCTGCCGGTACCTCAATCAGTTATCGGCCTCTGCTTTGGATGTTTTCACCATGTGTGGAGATGAAGGGCGAGGCTTATTTCAGTGGCAGACACACAACCGACTTTACTGTGAAGACGGACAACGGTGATATCATGGCGCTTGGCACTTCTTTTAATGTACGTAACTATCATGATAAACTATCTGTAGCGTGCATCGAAGGTAAAATAAGAGTTGCCAATGGAAAATCGTCAGTCATTCTTACTGCAAATATGCAGGCAACGACAGAAAACGGACTAATCAAGACTCAACACTTTACGGAAACAGAGGATATCACGGGTTGGACCAAAGGCGTGTTTTCGTTCAACAACGAACCGCTTGGAGAGGTCCTTTTTGATGTGGAACGTTATTATGGTGTAAAGGTTTCCACGCCCGAAAACATTGATACACTCAGATATACAGGTCGTTTCACCCGTGATAAACATCCGGAAGATGTGTTGCAGATTATCTGCCAGACGTATGGAATAACACTTAAACTGATTAGATGAAGTTCAGAAGGTATTTCTTCCTATTATTAATAATTATCATTTCACAGCCAGCCTTTACACAACGTATCCAAGTGAAGGCTGCAAATGAAGCCCTGAGTTCGGTCGTCAGACGACTGAAGGTGGAGGTCTCGTTTGATAATAAGGTCCTATCAGTTTATAGAGTCACCATGAATAAGTTTTTCAGTTCCCCTGATGCGGCAATAAAATATCTCATTAAAGGGAAACCGTTGCAGTTGACAAGAGTCGCAGGCGTTTATGTCATTACGACAAAGATGACAAAAGAGAAAAAGATGGAGCCGAAGGTCGTATATAAATACGTGGTGAAAAAGGAACAAGACCCTCATCCGATGGATTTGACGATGTCATTGAAGGAAATTGTTATTACCGCAGCCAACCATACACCGTCTCTTTGGGGAGAGGATGAAAATGCTCAGAGCCGATTTACTGCAGTTACAGCTAATGTGATGCCAGGCAGCTCTGATAATTCTGTATTCAATGTGCTCAGGATGATGCCTGGAATAAGAGCTTCGGGCGAACCTTCCGATGAATTGTATGTATGGGGCAGTAGTCCGGGGGAGAGTAGAGTGACGTTGGACGGTATTCCTCTTTTCGCTATGCAGAGTTATAATAGCAACATCAGTTATATCAATCCTTATATGTCAGCCGAAGTAAGGTATAAACGTGGTATTTTATCGGCAGGAGAAGGTAGCCAGACTGGTGCGAAAGTAGATGTAATAAGTGGCACGTCTCAGTTTACACGCCCTGTTTTCAAGGCAATGGTGAGCACAATGAGTGCCAATGTTTTCGGTGCTGTCCCGATAGGTGAGAAGTGTATGGCTTCTGTGGCTTACCGGCATACTTTGCAAGGATTGTTTGGAGGTTCCACGTTCGATGCCTATAGAAAGAGGACGAATGGGTCTTCTGAAAAAGAACGATCAACTACACAGTTACAGACAAATGATGAATCAGGAAACGAAACGAATACGTCAGAAAATTCCGGAAACGAAACGTCAGAATCAACAACGTCCATCACTCCAAAATATGATTTTCAGGATGTCAATCTTAATTTGGCAGGAACAATGGGGCAGACTACAAAATTTAAACTGAGTCTTTATGGAGCGAGGGATTATCTTAATTATAATTTTAACGATACACTGAATTCCCAAATAGACCAAACAAGTTATCAGGGTGGTATATCCGCCCATGTCAATCAGATGTGGCACAATGGTACTAGCAGTGATTTCTCCACATTTTTCTCAGGATTATATTCTAAACAAAATGGTCTTTTGGCATTGGGAACAGAGCATGTTGATTCCACGGCAACTGAAAATGTGTCTGAATTCAATGTCAGGTATCAACAGAACGGTATAGGAAAGATAAAAGGTCTGTCTTTCGGCGGCGAATTGACGGCATATCATGTGAGAAATGCTGTCGTAGATTATAAGACTACGCAACCCACTCTGTTTGTCGATGAGAAATATAAATGGAGAGGACTGAATGTGGAAGTCGGTCTAAGAACTGATTTCATGAGTGACGGTGTCAACTGGCAACCGAGAGCATTGGTGAAGTATACCTTTCTTCATGATTTCACTGTCACGACATCGTGGGGCATATACAATCAATATATCGTCAAAGACCCATTCTCTTCTGCGGGGAACAGCTATCAGTTCAATTGGGATATCAACACTTCGTTGAAAACATACAATACAGTTGCCGGTATTGCCTATAATCATGGCGGACTGAATCTCTCGGTCGAAGGCTATTTGAAGGAAATACGTCATTCAGTATGGGTGATTGACAATACAATAGGAAAATATGATTTCAACCTGAAAGGGATTGATGTGTCCGCTAAATATAATTGGAGGCGCGGACTCTTTTTTGCGTCATGGTCTTTATCGGATGACCCTCGGCAGGGAGCAGGTGTAGCCAATGAATTGAAGGCAGGCGGCATCTTTCGTTTTTATCCATTCACTGTGTCGGCCAATTATGTATTCGGCCATGGATACAACTCGATGCTTCTGCCTGAGAGTTCATATAATGAACATAGTAAGAATATATCAGATTTGTCTACAAGCACCACTTATTCGCGAATGGATATTTACGCTTCTTACGAAAAACAATTTAAACATTTCGGTATCACGATAGGTGGTTCGTTAATCAACGTCTTTGATACAGATAATCAGAAATACGTAACGTCGTGGATGCTTCATGGAAGGTCGTCTTCTTATACAAACAAGGCATCCAGATTTACACCAATTGTCTTTTTGGAAATCCGATATTAGTGTATTAATTCTCGTTTTTTAAGATTCTTACATTTTCTTTTATTCATTCTCAGGTAGGGTACGATTCTACTTTTTCGGTATAGGGTTATAATTGAATTAAAAATTATAATGTTATGCTTAGAAAAATGATTCTCACACTGACTCTTTTGTCGTCAGTTTTAGTAGCAGCAAATGCTTGCGATTTCAATTTTAAGGTAAATGGTAATAAGAAGAGTTGTCACCCGGGGGATATCGTGGAGGTAACTGTTGAACTTGTTCTTACTCATCGGGTATGTAATGTCGCTCCTTCCCAGACTAAATTTAAGATTGACGGTGTTAAAGTAATTGGTGCTTCCAATTGGAAACAGGTAAGTGCCAATAAATACGAGAGGACTGTCAAAATGGAAGTTTTGGATGATAGTAAGAAAAAGATAACATTGGTGGCTGCGCGTACCTGTGACAAAGAGGGTGGTACCGGCTATTTTACATTGCCTAAAAATTAATGGATATGTTGCGTAAAGTTCTTTTGACAGTGTTGTTTACTTGCGTGTTGACTTCTGGCTTCTCAAAGGTATCGAAGCAGACTGCAGACAGCATAGCCGGCCTTCTGAATCAGAAGGAGGTGGTATGTGACAAGGCATGTCCACTCTTCGAATCAGAAAAATCGAATGCCGGACTGGTGAACACCATCTTTATAGACGTGTTGGCTATCATCGGCACTGTTTGGTTGTATTCCAACTATAAAAAGAAGTATTTCTTTGTAGCAGGTGCTGTGTTGGTAGTCATCGTAACAGGTTCACTGCTGTTGAAGAAGAGTAACTCTAATCAATGTGTTGAGTATGCCCAGTCTTCTTGTAAGATTATAGCGGGTGGCAAAGGTAATACAACGGCACAAAGTGGGGGCTTGGGCGATTTCCAGCAGATGGATTCTTCGGTGGTTGATTCGTCGTCTGTGGATTCATCAACTTCTTCGTCATCGGAATTCTCAAACCTCGACGTGCCGGGGATAAAGGTTGTCAGCCAACCTGCTGCTTCTGTTGATATGACAAGTGCTAAGATTCTTGATCCTATGATAGCTTTCGTCCTGATGGCCCTTATCGGTTTGGGAATGAAATATCGTACATTTGTCAGGTTCAGAGGCTTGTTCTTATTGATAGGTGTGGGATGGTTCGGCTTCTACAGGGGCGGATGCACCTGCATGATAAGCAGTTTCCAAAGCCTCATATTAGGTATAGCACGTTGGCAGTTTGCATGGATAGATCTGATTTGGTTGGCTGCATTGGTTGTTGCCACCTATTTCTTCGGCAGAGTATGGTGCGGATGGTTGTGCCATCTGGGAGCTGTGCAGGATTTTCTATACCGATCACCCAAACTGAAAATATTGACTAGCGTGAAGAGTCAGCGATATATCCGCATTGTACGCTATCTGGTTTTTACGTTGTGGATATTGCAGTTGTTGGTGATGAGACGCAATTTGTATTGTGCGTACGATCCGTTCAAGTCACTATTCAATATGATTTTCACAGATACTACCAGCATCGTGTTGTTACTGCTCTTGCTTGTGTCATCAGTCCTGATCTATCGTCCTTTCTGTCGTTTGATGTGTCCGGTCGGTGTCATACTTGGTTTTGTGTCAAAGATTCCGGGTGCAAGGAGAATGAAAACTAATGCAGGATGTGTCAGTTGCGGACTTTGTTCAAAAGAATGTGCTATGCATGCTGTCAGCAAACACCCCGACAAGACGAGTGTAAATCCAGAGGATTGTATAGCTTGCGGGGATTGTATTACAGTATGCCGCAAAGGTGGAATTAAACTTAATGTAAAATGAAAAAGACAATATTGTTATTCACAGCAGTCGTCTTGTGTCTGGAAGCCAGCGCACAATGGGAATGCCCGAGTAGACTGGGCGCGACGCTCAAGCCGATAGGCTCTTCTGATTTTATGTGGAGCGCAGAAATAACAGGCTCTGCCGGATGGATCAAAGATAATTATGCCGCTAACACGATGGTGATACTCGGACTCAACTATGGTAAAGGCAAAAACAGCTTCTATGTGGAAGGCGGACTAAAAGCATGGACAAGAGGTACAGACAAGCAATTGAGTTATAGTGATGACGGAGGTGAGACCACTACGTATAAAAAAGATTCAAGGAGCAGTATCATGCCCGGACTTCGCGAAGCTTTCTACAGATATAGTGGTGAGAAAAATACATTCACGTTAGGTCTCCAGTCTGCCAGAAGTGATGACCAGTATCTGCTTAATGAACGTGTCGTTGGTGCCAACTACACTTTTAGGAGCAACAATCTCAAACTGAATGTCATCGGCGGTTCTGTGATGGAAGCTTTTGCCCGTAATGGTCGTTTCTGTACTTATGGATATCTTTACAATGATATTGTTGCCGGCCGTCCCCGTTCTTATGTTGGGAATGACTTTGGAGACACAAACATGGGAATGGTCACGCTGACTTATACACCTACAAAATCTGTGGATGAGTTTGGGGGAGATCAAACGAGCTTTTTGTCTTTGGATAAAATAGGTGTCGCCGCTTATACTGAATTTGGCAGAGGAATAACTAATACATTGGCTATGGGAGGACTCTATTCGGAGATAACCCTCGGTGGCGTCCAACTGAAACCGGAAATCCTTTATCAGTCTTCTAAAAATAACAATGCCATTATCTATAATTTCACGGCCGAAAAGACGTTCCATTGGGGTGATACACAGATTACGCGTCTTTATGGTCAATATGTAGGGTATTCCGCTATCGATAAGGGAGCACGACCTGTCAATTCGTTCAGCAACTTGTTTATGGGCGATGCCCTGCATCAGGATGTGTTGGAGGCACCCTTGATGATATTAGGTATCAAGCATTCTTTTACAGCGATTAAGACTTCCGTCAAGTTGCAGGGCGTGATGCAGACCAAAGCCTCTGCTATGGGCGGTGATTATGGTTTCATAACTGATGACTACACATCGCCGCTTACCAAGATGAAAGAACTGGATATGTCTGTCAGTAAAAACTTTGGCAGATATCTGCTCGTCAACGCACTCTTCGGAATGCTTGAGTTTCCTACACTCGAGCATACAGAGAACGTACTTCATTACAATCGTATTCAGACAATGTATGGTAGATTGGAATTCAGATTTACATTTTAAAATATAGCATGATGAAAAAAAGGAATAAGATTTTCGCATTTCTGATGTTTGCGGCTGCCCTTTCATGGATGGTGGTGGCTTGTCAGATGGATGACCCTATCGTCAAAGACGAGACAATAGAGACCTCTACCACCAGTAGCAGCACTGATACTACGGCGACACCGTCAACAGTCACCATGTCTCAGACGACAATGACTCTTACCAGTGGCGCCACCGGACAACTCTCTGCTACCTGTACAGGCACTGCCGCCAGTACCACTGCTACATGGACCAGCAGCAACAGCAGTGTGGCTCAAGTAGATCAGAACGGACTTGTCAATGCGTTGACGGCCGGTACCACAACTATCACAGTTACAGCCGATGGCATCAGTGCCACTTGTCTGCTGACGGTAACAAGCAGTGAGGTGACCGCGGTTTCTGTATCTGTGAGCCCCTCATCCGTAACATTATCTTCGGTCGGCGCTACCACACAACTTACAGCAAGTGTTTCACCGTCTAATGCAACAAATGTTACTTATACATGGACCAGTGGCAATACTTCCATAGCAACGGTCAACCAGTCCGGTTTGGTAACAGCCGTTGCAGCAGGAACGGCTTCAATAACACTGAAGACCAACGGCGGATTGAGTGCTACTACTACTGTCACCGTCACTGCAACAACGACCACACGTACCATTTATCAAATATCAGGTTGCGTCGGTTGTGGGCATTGTAGGAATGCTTGTCCTAATGGCGCCCTCACCTTCAGTGGCGGCAAAGCCACTATCAATGCATCCAAATGTACAGGATGTGGCAACTGCTACAACTATTGCGGCCGTGGAGCTATCTATAAGACTACAACAACAAATTAATGTCATACAACATCTTAATATTATACAGATATGAAATCAAAAAATAATAGAGTTTTTAGTCTGTCGTTCTTCGCTGTTATCTTAGCGATGATCATATTCAACAGCTGCGGTAAATATGAAAAGACATATACCGTAGACGATTCCAAATGTGCCGCTTGTCTGGAGTGTATTTCCGTCTGCGGTCAACATGCCATCTCTCTGGTAACAAGCGGTTCTACGAAGTATGTCACGATAGACCAGGATAAATGTATCGGCTGCGGCAAGTGTTACAACGCATGCAGCTATAGAGCTATAAGTGGGGACTAATGAAGCATTTTATTACCGTTCTCTTTGTATTGATGTCGGCAACGGCATTCTCACAGATAACCGTTCGTTATATCGGTGCGAAGAGAACGTTCTATAACAGAGGTGATACCATTCGGTTGGTTGTCATGATGAGGCTTAGTCCACAGAGTTGTCTGGACGGGATGAAGAAGACTTACATATATTTTTCCAACTGTGAAAATCTGTCCAACAAGCCATGGTATCAGTCACGTGATAAGGTTTTCTGCAAAGAAATGTATGTACGGTTGATAGGTATCGCCGGCAAAAAAGCCAAGGTGACGATAACAAGAGATACAGACAAAGATTCATTTTTTAGACAAGAGTCATTTAATATTAAAAAATAACGGAATTATGGAAAAAACGGTTCAGATGAAATTGACGGTACAGCAATCAGTTGCCCGTGTCGTTGTGATGTTCTCAATGTTACTGATGGTGGCAGATACCATCTATATGAATCTAAATGGATTATATGACGGTGACCATACCAAATGTATCGTGTTCAGTTCTATGCCCAAGTGGAGTTTCTATCTGTTGGAGAATGTGGGGGAATTGGTTGTCGTCGTCATATTGGGCGTAATGATTGGAGTGATTGCAGAGCAGTATTTTCGTAAAATCAAACGGTTCTATCCTAAAAATCAAATGCTTGCCTTTGCTTATGCAGCTATCTTGCCGGTCTGTTCATGTGGTGTAGTTCCCCTGATTGACTCAATGCGTCGTCGTACTTCTTTACGGGTTATTATCACCTTTGTATGTGCGGCTCCACTGTTAGACCCTTACATCATATTCCTTTCCTATACGGTGCTGGGCGTTAAATATGTAGTGATACGCATTATCAGTTCTTTTGTTCTCGCGATGGCTGCAGGATGGATTGTAGAACTTTTGGTGAAACGTCTGGGATGGGAAGACTGGAATGAAGATAAAGTATGTGGCAAACAATGTGACTTTATTGCCGAGCGCGATCCCTTCGTCAAAACTTTAAAGATTACGCGGAAGTTGTTGCCCTATATTCTTTTTGCCGGACTGCTCAGTTTCGCCTTTGCCATGTTTGATGTCAAAGAACTGCTGCATGACTTCAATCTTAACCGTGAACCCTATTCGGCTATGGTGATGACAGCTTTTGGTGTACCTATTTATATGTGTCATGGTGCAGATGTTATCTTCCTGAAACCATTCTTGCAATATACCGATATGAGTATAGGTAGTGCCATGGCTTTTTCTTTGAGTTCTTCGGCTATATGCATCTCGTCTATCGTGATGATAGCCAAATATTTAGGTAAACGTATAGCTAGCCTGCTCACAGGTGTTATCTGTGTGCTGATCGTTATGTTGTCGGTAGCTATCAATCTTATCGCATAAGTCCTGTCATCCAGTTTGTATATCTTTCAATACTTCCTGTGCTATTATCATGTATGATAAATAAGGATTGGACTATTTGTTAATTTGAACATCCCTTACATTTGTGCCAATGTATAGTTGCTTGGCTGTGTATTTCTTACTTC
>NZ_CALMHT010000007.1 GCF_937863835.1 uncultured Prevotella sp. | reverse complement strand
ATACTATGGCTCTATAAGTACACCACTTCTTCCTGCTTTTACAACAATGAGAGTGTCACTCTTTCACCCTTTATCTCAGGTCTTACCAAAAATTATGGTGTGAGATACGATAATTGCGGATGGAACGGGGCGTTAGAGGCTATTTTGGGTAAAGGCAACGGCAAAACTTATCCTGTGTCTGCCGGTATAGGTACCGTGATGGAACAGACAGGTGTAAACGGAGGTGCCGTTTGGGATGGTCCCGAACTGATTTGGACAGAAGATTTCAAAGGTCTCGACGACTCTTATGTTGACGGATACAGACATCGCAACTGGACCACCTTCCCCGGCTTCCGAAATATATGGACAGATATGTTCGAGAAGGTCATTGACGGTACCTTATATATACCTACGCGCGCTGAAGTGGTTGGCAAAACCAAAATTGCCATTGTCAATGATATCAACTCGGGTAGTGAGGAACAGATGTATGCCTCATGGGCAGACCTCTACGACGGTCTATACAAACAGGATGACCCGTTCAACAAGAATACAGGTCAGTGGATGGACAACATGTGCTACTTCAAGAAGACAGGAAGATATGCTGCCATCCCTGTTGCTATCAACCTCTACGATGATGTGGCGAAAAGTATACCTATTCAGGTGAACAAGTCTACATACAGTACCCGTTGGGGGACCAACGATGCCAAAGTGGCGGAATTTGACAAGCAATATCCAGAAGTAAGTACTGGCGACCTATACGTATCGCGCTACAAGAATCAGTTGGTTACCTACACCCCATATACCTATTTGAATAGCAAGACATCCGCCTCGGCAAGTATACCGTTGAAGTATAATACCTGCGAAAGTCTGAATCTCAACTGGGCTAAACTCAGTAGTGGCCTCATCAAAGAATATTCTGACCATATCGACTTCTATCTGAACAATTTTCGCACCGATACCACAACCGCCACAAGCGATATCATCAAAGTGACCGGAGCCACTACACAACCTACATACACACTTACCAAGAGGTCGGAGGCTACTGCCGTAGCCACCCCGACATGGAATGCGGCCGAAGGAGCCTATACCCTCGAAATATCCCATCAGGGGCCAGTGGATGTAAGTATCAAATGTGCAGGAAACGCCACAGGGCGCAGCACGGATATGGTGAACAGTAGTGCGCTCTCTGCCGACCTGCCCAAACAACCTGCCGAGTATGACGGTGAAGTCATAGTCGAAGCGGAAGATATGGATTATAAAAATATCAAAAGTTGTGTGCTCGACCCTTATGATTGGTATCCAGATGAGAGAGGCAATGCCGGCAACGGATTTATGGATATGGGCACAAACACGGCAGGCTCTCTCCGCCACACAGTAAACATCCACAAAGCAGGTAGTTATAAGATAAGCGTGCGTTATACCGCCAACAGCGCAGACGGACGACTCACCGCCGCAATCAATTCCACCACGAAGACCCTGACGTGCGCACAGACGGCTACCAACGAATGGAAGAAAGTTTCCTTTACCGCAGACATGGCACAGGGTAACAACACCCTGACGCTCACCAATGCAGGTGGAACAGGTATGTACATTGACCAAGTGATATATACCCCGGCAGACCAAGCTACTGAGAAGTATGCCGTCACCTTGCGTGATGTGGAGCATGGAAAAGTGTCGGCAGACATGTCGGCAGCAGAAGAAGGTAGTGTGGTAAAATTGACCGTAACGCCCGAAGACGGTTATTCGTTGACTGGATGGAATGTGATACATGGTGCGGTCACCATCAACAACGACAACACCTTCGTGATGCCTGATGATAATGTTACCTTGTCACCGATATTCAAAGATTTGTCTGTCGTATATAAACTTGACATGACTAATACCTCGGCTGGCACCTTACCCGAAGGTTGGCGAAGCACACAGGAGAGCAGTACCATACATGAGTATCCCAATAGTTACTACAACGGTTCACGTGTCATGACTGGTTTCACCGGTTATCAGGGAAAAGGTATATACTGGAGGAATGATTGCGCGGAATACGGTCAACAAACCAGTTATCCATTGACTCTGTCAGTTGGAACATATAAACTCGTTTTCGCCAATGCCGCATGGAAAGGTGAACCGAGTTATAAGGCGCAGATACTCGACTCAAAGGGTATGGATATCGCCGCAAGTCCTGTCTACACAGCAGCGCCGAATGCCAACGGCAGCTCTTCAACGGACATATCATCTGCCACAGAAAATGAACTTACGTTCACTATCACCACAAGCGGCAACTATGTCATCAACTTCAGTGATGCGACCACTACAGATGGTTATCATGAGTTTCTCCTACTGGAGTGTCGTATCAACAATACAAATTTGACAGGTATTGAACAGCATAACGCAACTACCTCTACCATCCAATCAACAGCCATCTACAACACAGAAGGAATGAAATGTCATACACTTTCACATGGTGTCAACATTGTACGCAGAGCAGACGGTAAAACAATAAAAATCTTAAAATAACAATAAGACGGCGATAATCATCATGAGTATCATAACAGAAAAAGTAACATATTTATTATCCCTATGAAAAAAATAATACTATCATTATTGCTTTTAGCAATTTCAACAATTTGCTTCTCCGAAAAGTACATTTCGTATGTACCTGGGAATTCTTCTTTAATCCTGGCTGGAGAAAAGGGTGTGACGACCATCCATGTCAACAGCGGTGATTGGATTGGGGTAAGACGTGCTGCCAAAGATCTGGCTAATGATATCATGATGGTTACATGCCATCAACCTGAACTAAAGGAGTCGAAAGGTTTTTATCAATCCGGACACAATTCAGGTATTGCCCATGTTCTCATAGGTACTATCGGCAAAAGTGATATCATCGACCGACTTATCAAAAAAGGGAAACTGAATGTCGATGATATTCGTGGACAATGGGAAAGTTATGTTTTACAAACAATCGATGGCAATCTGGTCATTGCCGGAAGTGACAAACGGGGAACCATCTATGGCATCTATGATTTATCAGAAAAGATCGGCGTATCGCCATGGTATTGGTGGGCGGATGCCAAACCGGAACATCATACGAACATTTACATCAAGGAAGGACGTTATGTTCAACAGTCGCCAAAGGTAAAATATCGTGGTATCTTTATCAACGACGAAGAACCGTCGATGGGTTCGTGGAGCCGCAATCACTTCGGGGGTTACAACAGTAAGATGTATACGCATATTTTCGAATTGCTGTTGCGTCTGAAAGCCAATTATCTATGGCCTGCCATGTGGAACGCCCGATTTAATGAAGACGATACGCTGAATCCCAAACTGGCCGACGAATATGGTATCGTGATGGGAACCAGTCATCATGAACCCATGATGCGTGCTCATAAAGAATATGTGATGCGTAAAGACAGTATCGGCCCCTGGGATTATAAAATGAACAAACAGCGACTGGACAAATTCTTCCGTGATGGCATAGAAAGGAATCATCAATACGATAACCTCATCACCATTGGTATGCGGGGCGATGGCGATGTAGCCATGGGCAGTGGCGACGACATCGACAACATGAAAGTGCTGAAAGGTGTCATTGACAGTCAACAGAAAATAATAAGTGATGTCTACGGTCGGAATGATGTCCCACAGTTATGGGCGATATTTACAGAGGTACAACGTTATTATGATGCTGGTTTTAATGTGCCTGACAACGTGACATTGCTTTTCTGTGACAACAATTGGGGATATATCCGCAGGACAGGTCCTGATAAGGAGCGCAACCGCAAAGGAGGTATGGGCCTGTATTATCATATTGATATGAATGGAGGTCCCTGGAATGACCGTTGGATAAATACCACGACCATACCCAAACTTCGTGAGCAACTGAATCTTGCTTATCAAACAGGGATTGACCGTATATGGCTGATCAATGTCGGTGATCTGAAACCGAAAGAAGTTCCTATCGATTTCATCATGCACTATGCCTGGAATCCCGATGGCGTACAACCAGGGGATGAACGTAAGTATCTAAATGATTTCGCAGCCAGTATATTTGGCAAACAACTGGCAGAGAGTGTTGCCGACATCATTGCCCGATACAGCAAATACAACCTATGGCGCAAACCTGAAGTGGAAACGACTGATTATTTTAGTGTGGAAAACCATAACGAAGCCCGTCATCTGATTGACACATGGAATCATCTGAAGAGTGATGTTCAAAAACTGACGCCGGAAATACCGGTCCAACTGAAAGACGCCTACTATCAATTGGTATATTATCCAGCCATGGCATCAGCCGGAGTCGCACAGATGTATCTATATGCCGGTCTAAACAACTATTATGCGAAGAAAGGTATATCCACCTGCTATGCAGACAGCGCCAAAGCCTTGTTTGATGAAGATAAAAGACTCACCGCTATCTATAATGACTCCATCGCCGATGGTAAATGGAAAGGTATGATGAGCGATATCCATATCGGTTATAAACAATGGTCAATGCCTGAGAAAAACGAACTGCCTAAGATGTTATCTGCCAGTGAATATACAAAGGTGAATGCAGAAGAAGTATGTCCGAAAGTTGTCAGCAGTATAAAAGAGATAGCCATACCTGCAAAAAAATATGACCGTCAATTGAATACGGAGAATAACTGTTGGAGAGAATTACCTGATTTAGGCAGGGCTTCCGACTGTATAGGGGCTAAGTATATAACGAGGCAATACTGTGGCGACATGACAATGTCACCATGTTTGGAATATGATATTGAAACCGATAATAAAGACAGTATCCAGGTGGCCCTCGGGATATTGCCTACACAGGATGTGAATCCTACCCGCGGACTAAGAATCGCCGTATCGGTTGACAACGAAAAGCCTGTTATGATTGATGCAAGAAGAGGACTTGTAGACACCTTCGAAGAATATACTCCGGAACATCTGAAAAACAGCAAAGTATTAAAACCATTGCCACCGTTCAACAGAAACCTCTATCTTACCGGTTGTGCAAAACCTATGCGCAACGAGATATTTGATAATATCAGATGGCTGGATGCTTCATTTGCTGTCAACAAGACAGGAAACAAACATACGGTCAAGGTTTATATGATAGATCCAGAAATCGTATTAGAACGCATCATCATTAATCCAAATAACATGACTCCAAGTTATTTCGCAGGAGAAATATAAT
>NZ_CALMHT010000006.1 GCF_937863835.1 uncultured Prevotella sp. | reverse complement strand
CAATATCCACATCACGCAGTTCTTTACGGATATTGTGCTCGGAAGAGTACAGTGTGTGGACGTTGACAGGCAGTTCCATACCCAACTGGCGCAGTCGTGGCAATGATATATCCGTGATTGTGACATCGGCACCCATGCCCGCAGCTTCGCGTGCGGCAGCTTCACCCACTGTTCCACCGCCGAGAACAAGTACCTTGGCAGGACTGACACCAGGTACACCACTTATCAGTTTACCTTTACCGCCTTTTGTCTTTTGTAGATAATAAGCACCGTTCAGGGCAGCCATTCTTCCGGCCACCTCACTCATGGGGATGAGAAGCGGTAGGGAACGGTCTTCTTTCTGCACCGTTTCGTAAGCCAGACACACAGCACCACTTTTAATCATGGCATCCGTAAGCGGTCGGTCGCTTGCGAAATGGAAATACGTAAACAGCAGTTGGTCTTTGTGGATCAGTCCATATTCCGGTTCAGTAGGTTCTTTCACTTTAAGAATCATATCCGCCGTGTCGTAGACATCCTTGATAGCAGGCAGAATCTTAGCACCAGCCGCTTCATATTCCTTATCGGCAAATCCGCTGTTCTCTCCAGCTGTATGTTGCACAAATACTGTATGACCGTGCTTGATCAGTTCAGTCACACCCGAAGGAGTCATACCTACACGATTCTCGTTGTCTTTGATTTCTTTTGGAATACCAATTTTCATAGTCGTAATATTTTAATAGGTTGTTTATTGTTGCAAATATAGTGAAATATCCTGTATGTTGTTTCGCGAAAGAGCGTTTTCTTAAATTCTTAACGAATATGCACTATTTGGTAAATATATAATTAAAATTATTCAATTAAAAAAATCATATAGCGTTAATTTAGTTAATTTACGGGAAATAATTAACAAAAATAGAAGAGCGATTTAATATTTCACTTAATTTTGCCCTCATGAAAAAGAAAACGATTTGGATTATATCAATAGTGATGGGTTTTTCATTCATCGGTTTGTTGGTTCTTCAGCTTTTATACATCGAAGAAATGGTAAAGATGAAGAAAGAGCAGTTCGATGAATCCGTTAACCGCAGTCTGTATCAGGCATCTAGAAATCTTGAATTGAACGAGACTCTCAGATATTTGGAGAAAGATGTCAATGAGACAGAGCGCAAAGCATTCAAGCAGGATTCAGTAGGTCGTCGTGGGGCGAACATCAGTGGTCCCGTGCAGCATTCTCATCAATATTCGGTTACAGGTAAGGATGGCACTGTCTATTCTTCGTTTGAGCTGAAGACGATTACCACCAAACCGTCTACCATGCCAAAGGCTATGATATTACGTAATGACAAGAATACCATCACAGAAGCATCCAAGTCGTTACAGGAGATCGTAAAAAACAGATATGTGTACCAAAAAGCCCTTCTGGACGAAGTGGTATACAGTATATTATATCAGGCATCTGAGAAGCCCCTCAAGGAGCGTGTGAATTTCAAGCTGCTTGACCAGGATCTCCGGTCGGAATTGTTGAACAATGGAATCAACATACCGTATCACTTCACGGTTTCCACACAAGACGGACGTGAAGTATACCGTTGCCCGGATTATGAACCGCAGGGTGAGGAATATACATATACACAGGTGCTGTTCCGTAACGACCCGCAATCCAAGATGGGAGTGGTAAGGATACATTTCCCCGACATGAACAGTTATATATTCAGTAGTGTCAGGTTTATCATACCATCATTGGTCTTTGCCATTGTCATGCTGTTCACATTCGTATTCACCATCGTTGTCGTGTTCAGACAGAAGAGACTGACAGAGATAAAGAACGATTTTATCAATAACATGACCCATGAACTCAAGACACCTATCAGCAGTATTTCACTAGCTGCACAGATGCTTAATGATGATAGTGTGACAAAGAGTGAGACCATGATGAAACATCTGGGCGGAGTGATCAACGATGAGACAAAACGTTTGAGATTCCTGGTCGAGAAAGTGCTGCAGATGTCCATGTTCGATCGTAAAAAGGCTATTTTCAAGAAAAAGGAACTCGATCTTAACAAACTTGTGGAAAGCGTGGCCAATACATTCAATTTGCGCGTGGAACATACAGGCGGTAAGATAGATATAGATATGAAAGCAGAATATCCTACCATTTATGTAGACGAGATGCACTTCACTAATGTCATTTTCAATCTGATGGACAATGCGGTGAAATACCGCAAACCGGATGAAGAGATGTATCTCAAAGTCTCTACATGGAATGACGAACACAATGTATGTATGTCTATCGTCGACAATGGATTGGGCATTAAAAAGGAAAATCTGAAAAAGATTTTTGAGAAGTTCTACCGCGTACATACAGGAAATGTACATGACGTGAAAGGCTTCGGACTCGGACTTGCTTATGTGAAGAAAATCGTAGACCTGCACAAGGGCACTATTCACGTAGAAAGCGAGTACGGTAAAGGAACGAAATTTATAATAACATTACCAATAATTAAAAATTAGAACTTATGGACGAAAAACTGAAAATTCTATTGTGTGAAGACGATGAAAGCTTAGGTATGCTTCTTCGTGAATATCTTGCTGCAAAAGGTTATCAGGCAGAGTTGTGCACAGATGGTGAAGCAGGTTACAAAGCCTTCTTCAAGAGTAAATTTGATATATGTGTCCTTGATGTGATGATGCCAAAGAAAGACGGCTTCACGTTAGCACAGGAGATACGTTCGGCAAATGCTGAGATTCCTATCATATTCCTGACAGCCAAAGTGCTGAAAGAGGATATCCTGGAAGGTTTCAAGATCGGAGCCGACGACTATATCACAAAACCGTTCTCAATGGAGGAACTGGTACTTCGTATCGAAGCAATTCTCCGTCGTGTACGTGGCAAGAAAAACAAAGAAAGTACACTTTATCAGATCGGTCGTTTCTCCTTCGATACACAGAAACAGTTGTTGTCGATCGGTGACAAGCAGACCAAACTGACCACCAAAGAGAATGAACTTCTCGCTTTGCTTTGCTCACATGCCAATGAGATACTGCAGCGTGACTTCGCACTGAAGACAATCTGGATAGATGATAACTATTTCAATGCCCGTTCTATGGATGTGTATATCACAAAACTGCGTAAGCATCTGAAAGACGACGACCAGATCGAAATTATCAATATACATGGCAAGGGATACAAATTGATAACACCCGAACAGGAATAAGAAAAATATATTAGGTATTAAATTTTAGGGTAATAGATTCTTGTTAATAGATATAACCTCCGATCACGATGATTGGAGGTTATGTCGTTATTAATACTTGCTTTCGCGTTTCATCGTCATGATATGCATGATGATACCGCCGACGATCAGAATCAAGCCCGAAAAGAGGATGATGTTATAGTTGTCCAGTCCGGTTAAGAAACTGATAACCAGCACCAAGACACCGATTATAACCAGTGCGATACCAAGTAAATCTTTATATTTTTTCATTATTTCATCTGTTTTGTTCGCAAAAGTACAAAAATATTTGTGCATATCAAAAAAAAAATGTACCTTTGCACCGCATTTTGCAAAATTATAAACAAATAATTATTAGATTAGTATGAATCAATACGAAACCGTTTTCATTTTAACTCCCGTTTTGTCTGATGATCAGATGAAGGAAGCGGTCGCAAAATTCAAGAAAGTTCTCACTGACAATGGTGCGGAAATCCTGAACGAAGAGACCTGGGGATTGAAAAAGATGGCTTATGCTATTCAGAAGAAGTCTACAGGCTTTTATTGTCTGTTAGAGTTCAAGGCAGAGCCGACAATCGTTGACACACTCGAAGTGGCTTACCGCCGTGATGAGAAAGTCATTCGTTACATTACAGTTAAGCTCGACAAGTATGCAACATTGTATGCTGAGAAGAGAAGAAACAAATTAGGTAAAAAAGAGGAGGCTTAAATTATGGCAGCACAAGAATCAGAAATCCGTTATTTGACTCCGCCTACAGTGGATACAAAGAAGAAAAAGTATTGCCGTTTCAAGAAGAGCGGTATTAAGTATATCGATTACAAGGATCCAGAGTTCCTGAAGAAATTCTTGAATGAGCAAGGTAAGATCCTTCCTCGCCGTATTACTGGTACATCATTGAAGTATCAGCGTCGTGTGGCTCAGGCTATCAAACGTGCTCGTCAGATAGCACTGCTTCCTTATGTAACAGACTTAATGAAATAATTAGCGGAGGAAACAGAATGGAAATCATATTAAAAGAAGATATCTTGGGCTTAGGCTACAAGAATGATATAGTAAACGTAAAATCTGGTTACGGTCGTAACTACCTTATTCCTCAGGGAAAGGGTGTTATTGCATCTGCATCTGCTAAGAAGATCCTGGCTGAAAACTTGAAACAGCAGGCTCATAAGTTGGCAGCTCTCAAGGCTGAGGCTGAGAAGAAGGCTGAAGCTCTTAAAGATGTAGAACTTGAGATCGTTGCAAAGGTTAGCGCAACAGGTGTTACTTATGGTTCAGTGAATGTTTCTTCAGTAGTTGAGGCTCTGAAGGCTAAAGGCATTGATGTAGACCGTAAGATTATCACAATGAAAGATATTAAGAAGGTAGGCGACTATGTTGCTACAGTACACTTCCACAAAGAAGTAATTGTAGAAATTCCTGTAAAGGTAATCGCTGAAAATGCTCCTAAGGCAGCAAAGGCTGAAGCTCCTGTAGAGGAAGCTCCTAAAGCTGAGGCTGTAGAAGAAGCACCGGCTGCAGAATAATTTTCGCTGTAAAGCAACAATTTTATTATACATTAAATCCTGGCTAATTTATTTTAGTCGGGATTTTTTATGATATGTCTTGCTGTCAAAAGTGGTTGACTCGTTCGTTCTTCTACTATTTTTTTCGTTTTCTACCTC
>NZ_CALMHT010000005.1 GCF_937863835.1 uncultured Prevotella sp. | reverse complement strand
AACGAATTCTCGGCGTGTGTCTGAGCGGAGCGAGTTAGCAAGAGGATTTCTAAAATATCACAAATTTAGCGTGGCGAGGACGTCGCTACTTTCTCTTGCTTCTTCTCTTCGGTGAAGAGAAGGAGAACCCCCTCGGTGAAGAGAAGAATGCCCCCTCGGTGAAGAGAAGATACCCCCTCTCTACAAAGAGAAAATGAAAACATCCTTTAGCAGAGAATACCGAAATCTCTTAATTATTAATTCTTAATTATTAATTAAGCCATTATTTCTTCTTTTTTTTGTACCTTTGCATCCATTATTGAATAAAAGTATAAAATGGATAAAAATCAAAATAGCAAAACATTCTCTATGGTAGCAGATTTTGACGGTGATGTCACCAAACTATTGGAGGGTGACTACCCGAAAGACGTACCTGTACTTACTACCCGTAATCTGGTTCTTTTTCCAGGTGTCATCGCTCCTATTCTTGTGGGGCGCGACTCTAGCATACGTGTGGTTGAACATGTAAGCAAGAAAGGTGGATACATCGCTGTTGTCTGTCAGATAGATGCTAATACGGAGGCACCGGAAAAAGATGATCTCTATGAGATCGGCGTATATGCGAAAGTCATCAAGGTTCTGGATATGCCCGGAGACTCCAGCAACAAGACAGTCATCGTACAGGGCGAATCGCGTTGCCGACTTCTGTCTATCAAACGCCGCACTCCCTATATTACCGGCAGTACGGAAACACTTCAAGAGATATTCCCGGCGAAAAAAGATAAGGAATTCGATGCCGCCTGTGCCGATCTCCGCGATCTGATGCAGAAATACATCAACCTCAACGAAGATATGCCCGACGAGGCTACTTTCGCATTCCAGAATATGACAAACAATATTCTGCTTATCAACTTTATCTGCTCTAATATTCCTATTAGCGTCAAGGAGAAAGAGGACTTGATCAATATCGACAGCGTGAAGGACCGACTGATAGCCCTGAGTAAGATCATCAACCGCGAACTGCAGTTGATGAACCTCAAACAGGATATTCGTATCAAGACCCACCGTCAGATAGACGAACAGCAGCGCAACTATTTTCTCGAACAGCAGATTAAGAATATAAAAGAAGAACTTGGAGCCGGCGAAGGTTCACCAGAAAGTCGTGAACTGAATGAGAAGGCTGCCAAAAAGAAATGGTCTCAGGAAATTTATACCACTTTCCGCAAGGAGATGGACAAACTCGGCACGCTCAATCCGCAGAGTCCCGAATACAGTGTTCAACTGACATATCTCCAGACGATGGTCGGTCTGCCCTGGAATGAATATACCAAGGACGACCTGAATCTGATCAAAGCGGAGAAGGTGCTCAACCACGACCATTATGGAATGGAGAAGGTGAAGGAACGCATCCTGGAATATATTGCGGTACTCAGTTTACGCAACGACCTGAAGTCCCCGATTATCTGTCTTTACGGTCCTCCGGGAGTAGGAAAGACATCCCTTGGAAAGAGCATCGCCTCAGCCATGAAACGCAAATATGTACGTATATCCCTCGGCGGTCTGCACGATGAAGCCGAGATACGCGGTCATCGCCGCACCTATATCGGCGCTATGCCCGGACGTATCATCAAGAGTATACAAAAGGCTGATTCGGCAAATCCCGTCTTTATCCTCGACGAGATAGACAAAGTGACACAGAACACCGTCAACGGCGATCCGGCCAGTGCACTGCTCGAAGTTCTGGACCCGGAACAGAACAATGCGTTCCATGACAATTATCTGGATGTGGATTTCGATCTGTCAAAGGTACTGTTCGTTGCCACCGCCAACGATCTCAACACCATTCCACGTCCACTGCTCGACCGTATGGAAATCATAGAAGTGAGCGGTTATATCACAGAAGAAAAAATAGAGATAGCCCGTAAACATCTTGTTCCTAAAGAACTGGAGAACACGGGTCTGAACATACAAGAAAGAGTCAAGTTTACCAAACCAGCCCTCGAAAAGATTGTTGAATCATATACAAGGGAGAGCGGTGTCCGCCAGTTGGAAAAACAGATCAACAAGGCACTGCGCAAACTGGCTCTCGAAAAAGCAAGACACGGTTATCTGCCATACAGCAATATCACGCCCGACGAAATAGAAGATCTGTTGGGCAAACCGCCTTTCTACCGTGATATCTATCAGGGTAACGCTTATGCCGGTGTCGTAACCGGACTGGCATGGACAAGTGTGGGAGGCGAGATCCTGTTTATCGAGACCAGTCTCAGTAGAGGCAAAGGTTCCAAACTCACCCTTACGGGTAATCTTGGCGACGTGATGAAAGAGTCAGCTGTTCTGGCTCTCGAATATGTCAAGGCACATTCCGAAAAACTGGGTATCGACTATCGCATCTTCGACAACTGGAACATACATATCCACGTACCCGAAGGAGCCACCCCGAAAGACGGTCCTTCTGCCGGTATCACCATTGCCACCAGCATCGCCTCTGCCCTTACCCAACGTAAGGTACGCAAGAACACAGCGATGACGGGCGAGATAACACTCCGCGGAAAAGTATTACCTGTAGGAGGTATCAAGGAAAAGATTCTGGCCGCCAAACGTGCCGGCATCACAGATATCATGATGTGTCAGGAGAACGAAAAGGACATTACCGAGATACCCGAGAAATACCGTGAAGGTGTGACATTCCATTATGTGGAGAATGTACAACAGGTGTGGGACTTTGCCCTTACCAATGAGATCGTAGACAACGCCATCGAGTTCAAGATAGAGGAAGAAGAGAAGAAATGACTTTCAAGATAGAACATAGTGATGATGCCAGTGATGCACGTGCTGGAGTACTGACCACCGACCATGGTGAGATCAAGACACCGATCTTTATGCCCGTAGGAACCTGCGGCAGTGTGAAAGGTGTACATTTCAGTGAGTTGCGCAATCAGGTCAAAGCACAGATTATCCTCGGCAATACCTACCATCTTTATCTTCGTCCCGGACTGGATATTCTCCGCAAAGCCGGCGGACTGCATGGCTTCAACGGTTGGGAGCGCCCCATCCTTACCGACAGCGGCGGTTTTCAGGTATTCTCTCTTACGGGCATCCGTAAACTCACGGAGCAGGGTTGCGAGTTCCGTTCGCATATCGATGGCAGCAAACATATATTTACTCCTGAGAATGTGATGGACACCCAGCGCGTCATCGGAGCAGACATCATGATGGCCCTCGACGAATGTCCTCCTGGCAAAAGCGATTACCAGTATGCCAAGAAGAGTCTCGGACTCACCCACAGGTGGCTCGACCGCTGCATCAAGCATTTCAACGAGACCGAACCGCTCTACGGATATCATCAGTCACTGTTCCCCATCGTGCAGGGATGCACATTCCCCGAACTGCGTCGTGAATCGGCCAAGTTTATCGCCGACAAGGGAGCGGAAGGCAATGCCATCGGCGGACTGGCTGTTGGCGAACCTACCGATGTGATGTACGAGATGATAGAGGTAGTCAACGAAATATTGCCGAAAGACAAACCGCGTTATCTCATGGGCGTGGGTACACCGCAGAACATCCTCGAAGCCATCGAAAGAGGTGTCGACATGTTCGACTGTGTCATGCCTACCCGTAACGGTCGCAACGCCATGCTGTTCACATACGGCGGGACGATGAACATGCGCAACAAGAAATGGGAAGACGACTTCAGTCCCATCGACGAGACGGGATGCGAGGTAGACAGGGTATACACGAAAGCATATCTGCATCATCTGTTCAAAGCACAGGAACTGTTGGCCCTCCAGATAGGCAGTATACATAATCTTGCGTTTTATCTTCGACTGGTTACCGACGCACGCGAACATATCATCGCCGGCGACTTCACCAGTTGGAAACGTTCCGTCATAGAACAATTAGGAAAGAGAATCTAGCGTTTCAATAAACAATGAAATATAAGAAGATACGAAAACATAGAAAGATGCTTAAGTTCCTGCGCCGCATCAGACGAATCGGAAGAGCTATAGGCAGACCATTTCGCTATATAGGCAGAAAACTCTGGTTTATGAAGTACGCCAATCCGTTCAGATACATCAAAAAACTGGACTGGTACATCATGCGCAAGTTTATCGGCACCTATATATATTCCATCGTTCTGATTATCTCCATCTCCATCGTTTTCGATGTCAACGAGAACCTGTCCAAGTTTGCAGAGTACCATGCTCCTCTGAGAGCCATCGTGTTCGATTACTACATGAATTTCGTGCCCTATTTCGCCAATCTGTTCAGTCCGCTGTTCGTCTTCATCTCCGTCATCTTCTTCACCAGTAAGATGGCAGGCAATTCAGAGATCATAGCCATACTGGCCAGCGGTGTCAGTTTCCGGCGACTCATGCGCCCGTACATGATATCGGCTGCCCTTATCACCTGCATCACGTTCTATCTCGGAGCTTATGTCATACCGAAAGGCACTGTGGTACGTCAGGATTTCGAGGTCAAATACAAGAACAACAAGAAGAACACGTCGGCAGAGAATGTCATGCTTCAGGTAGACAAGGGAGTAATCGCCTACATCCAGTTCTATGATAACAATTTCAAGAACGGACAAGGATTCTCGCTGGATAAGTTTGAGAATAAGAAACTGGTCAGTCACCTCACCGCAAGCAACATCCAATATGATACGATATCAGACAGCAAGTACCATTGGAAGATAACCAACTATACCATACGCGAACTGCGCGGTATGCGCGAACATATCACCAGTGGTGCCCAGAAAGACACCGTGATACAGATGGAACCTATCGACCTCGTGTTCTCCAAAGGACAACAGGAGACGTTTACCAGTCCCGAACTGGCTGAATATATCAACAAACAGATAGACAGAGGTTCCAGTAATGTAGTACAGTATCAGGTGGAATACCACAAACGAATAGCCATGTCGTTTGCCGCCTTCATCCTCACCACCATCGGTATCAGCCTCAGCAGTCGCAAACGTAAAGGCGGTATGGGTATGTACCTGGGTATCGGACTGGCCCTCAGTTTCGGTTACATCCTGCTGCAGACCATCAGCAGTACATTCGCCATCAACGCCAACACACCGCCTATGCTGGCAGCATGGATACCAAATCTGATCTTTATCGTTGTGGCCTATTTCTGTTACAGGAAGGCGCCCAACTAAAGATGACACATTATATATAATATAAAACGAAAATGAAATTTGAAGAATTAGATTTAAACGATAATATCCTCGACGCATTATATGATATGCGTTTTGACGACTGTACTCCGGTACAGGAAAACTGTATCCCGCCTATTCTGGAAGGACGTGATGTGATGGGTGTAGCCCAGACGGGAACAGGAAAGACGGCAGCCTATCTGCTCCCTATCCTTTCCATGCTTGATGATGGCGGCTATCCTAAGGATGCCATCAATTGCATCATCATGTCACCGACCCGCGAACTGGCTCAGCAGATCGATCAGGCCATGCAGGGATTCGGTTATTACCTCGACGGTGTAAGCAGTGTGGCTGTTTATGGAGGAAACGACGGCAACCGTTACGACCAGGAGATCAAGAGTCTCCGCCTGGGAGCTGATGTCATCATCGCCACCCCCGGTCGACTTATCTCCCATCTTCAGATGGGTAATGTGGATATGAGCCGCGTATCGTTCTTCATCCTTGATGAAGCCGACCGCATGCTTGATATGGGATTTTCCGAAGATATCATGTCCATCGCCAAGAATCTGCCGAAGGAATGCCAGACGATTATGTTCTCCGCCACCATGCCTACCAAGATCAACGCCCTCGCCCGGACACTGCTCAAGAATCCGGTAGAGATCAAACTGGCGGTAAGTAAACCGGCCGAGAAGATACAACAGTCGGCATATATCTGTTACGAACCACAGAAGTTGGGTATCATCCGCAACATATTCCGCAACGGCGACCTCAGTCGTGTCATCATCTTCTCCGGAAGCAAAGACAAGGTAAAAGACATCAACCGTTCGCTCCGCCAGATGCATATCAACAGTGGCGAGATGCACAGCGACCTCGAACAGAAAGATCGTGATGATATCATGCTCCGTTTCAAGTCGGGACAGATCGATGTTCTTGTTGCCACTGATATCGTGTCGCGCGGTATAGACATCGACGACATACAGATGGTCATCAACTATGACGTACCTCACGATGCCGAAGACTACGTACACCGTATCGGCCGTACGGCGCGCGCCGACCGCGACGGTATCGCCATCACCTTCGTCAACGAGAAAGACCAGTTCTATTTTTCTTCCATTGAGAAGTTTCTGGAGAAAGATATCAAGAAGAACGAACTGCCTGCCAACCTAGGCGAAGCGCCCAAATACGATCCTTCCGTCAAAAGAGGATTCGGCGGCAAAGGCAGAGGAAAAGGGCAAGGTCACGGCAAAGGTGGACACGGCAACGGAAGCGGACATGGAAAAGGAAACAGGAACGGAAGTGGAAACGGTAAAGATAACAGGAAAGCGCGCAGTCATGACAATGCCGACCGCCGCGGCGACAGCCGTCATAACGGGAAAACAAAAGGAAAAGAAAACGGGAACGTAAAGTCCGAAGGAAATGTTTCTAAAGACAATAGACCAGTACATCAGAAAGAACCATCTGCTCAACAAGGATAGTAAATATCTGGTGGCTCTTTCAGGCGGTGCCGACAGTACCGCCCTGTTGCTTATTGCCAGTCTGCTGGGTTACAGAATCGAAGCCATCCACTGCAACTTCCGTCTTCGGGGCGAAGAGTCAGACCGTGATGAGCAGTTTTGCAAAACCCTCTGCACCGCCCACAACATCCCTTTCCACACCGTACATTTCGATACACGCGAATACGCCTCACTTCACAAAGAGAGTATCGAACTGGCGGCCCGTCATCTCCGTTACGCCTATTTCGAACAGTTGCGTAAGGACATTCATGCCGAAGCCATCCTTGTGGCCCATCACCAAGACGACGATGTAGAGACCATTCTGATGAACTTTCTCCGTGGAACAGGACTGCACGGGATGACCGGTATCCATCCCCGCCGCGACAATATCATCCGTCCCCTGCTCTGTGTCAGCAGAAAAGAGATAGAAGCATTTCTGAAAGAGAATGACCAGAATTATGTTACCGACAGCAGTAATCTGATAGATGATGTGACCAGAAACAAGATCCGTATCGACCTGATACCCAGACTAAAAGAGATTAATGCCAATGCCGTAGAGAATATTCTCACGACATCCCGCCATCTCTCCCAGGTAGAAGAGTACATCCAGAGTCCATCTTCCGATACCACAGAATACGGACTCTACCTATCACTCAAAGACTACGGTTTCACCCCGAAAGTCATTGAAGATATCTATGAGGATCTCCACACTGGCGCATCCACAGGAAACACCTACGAATCAGACAGTTATGAGTTGCTCATAGACCGTGGTCATATCATCGTTCAGCAGAAGACAGCACCGTTCAAGGGAATGCGCATCCCAGAAACAGGCACCTATATACTCCCAAAACTTCCATATTTCCGCCCATCGGTCGGGCAGCGCTCAAATATCGAAGTATTGGCGATTGACGAGACAGAACATCGAATCAAGGTTCAGTCAGCGGAGTTATCCACCCTGCCGTCATTCAATATTCCGAAAGAACCGTATAAGATAGCCCTTGATGCCGACAAGGTGAAATTTCCCTTGACATTAAGGACCGTAAAGGAAGGCGACCGTTTCCGACCGTTCGGTATGCATGGCACCCGACTCATCAGTGATTATCTCACCGACCGCAAACGCAACCTCTTCGACAAGCGCAGACAACTGGTCATGGAAGATGCCACGGGAAACATCGTATGGCTTGTCGGCGAAAGGACATCAGACGATTGCAAGGTAGCAACCGAAACCCGCCAAGTATTAATCATCGAAATCATATAGCAAAAAAAAAATAGAACCGCAGTTCTATTTTAAATCAGTTTTCTCCAAAAGAAATGATATAACCTGAATATCGGCTCCCACAGACATTCACCGGGATACGAGAACACGAACAGCAAATCACGGTACAGTCTCTGGATATTCTTCATCAGTGTACCGGCATACGCATTATGCCCCACCCGTTCATCGTGATAACCGAAGTTGCCGGCCAGCATAATCTCCTTCAGCAGAGCCCTGCCCGCTTTCCTGTTCACCGGAACGATCAGATACCTGTCATCCAGTCCCAATACCGTTTTCTCAATATACATCACAGCACCCGCTATCCTGTACATATTCATACTTCTGAACAGTCGGGCATCCCTTTCCCGTTCTTCCTCCGTAAAACCCTGCCGCAGCAGATAATAATAATCAATGATCTGCCGCAGTCCGATACCGTTCTGCATCAGATGTCTGTAGATATGTCCCATCTGGAAGATACGGTTGAAGTCAGCCGTCGGCACACAAGCCTGTCCGATACCGTCGGGCAAGTCCACGGTATGCTCCCATTGTCTGTCCTGCACAGCCTTGAAGTACCGTTGCATCTTCCGGTTATCTATCAGATTATTCATAAACGAAGGTCGGAAATGCACCTCCACGGGAATCTCCTTGTAGTCAATAAACTTCACATGATGATAGCACAACTCCGAATCAGGGCATCGTTTCCTCACAAAGTCGAGCACCTTCCGTGTTCCGCCTTCCACCCACAGGTCTATATCCCCTGCCGTACGGATATATTTGTCAGGATACATCACCGCGTTCGCCTGACCTTTCAGTACACAACTTCTGAAGCCCTTGCTCTTAAACCATTTCTGTATGCCCACCACACATCTGTAAGCCTTTGCGTTAGCCTCATAGTTCAGGTGGCAGTCTACCAACCATTCGTCACACAGCGCCTCAGGCGGTCTCTGCGCCTCAGGCAGTTTGGATATACCCCTGAAACAAATGGCAAGGAGCGACTGCTTCGTTGCCATCTCATACATCCGCTGCCAATCCCCGTCCTGCATCTCCACCGACCATTCGTCCGAATCGCCGACAGACAATCTCAGCAGTGCAAAAAACTGATCCTGTATTGTCATTCCTTTTTCAAGTTAGCCTTGACCGATATCATAATCTGCCTCGGCAGAAACATTCTTATCTCCCTTGGCGACAGACGGTAGTATCTCAGACAATGATTGATGGAAATGAATCCCGTCTCGATAGAGTGCATCCATCCCGCATCTTTCTGTTTCCGGTTATAATGACCGAAGTTGCCCCTTTTGAACACATCAGATAAGATTCTTTCACTGTATCTTCTGTGCCACTCCTCGATCTTAAAGGGGAACTCATCCTCTTTCAGACCGATCTTGTCAACCAGCACACACCCCACGGCGCAGAACGCGTCGTAGAAGTCGATACCCCGGAGATGCTTCTCCAGCGCATCCCTGTCTATCACATCCTTATAATGATGCAGCAGCACAGCCACATCACAGAACTGTCTTGCGGCGATACCCAGAACGAGCAGATGAAGATACAGATGCACAAACACATACAGCACATTCAGTGTAGCACAGAGCACCGGCACCTTCTCGCCGCCTATCATCACATAGTCTGTCTCATCAAATGATTTCGCATACAGCGCATCCCAGTACTTCTGACTCTTCATGCTGCAGAACACAGACAGTCGTCTGTGCACCTCAAAGTCCACCTCGTTATGGATGAAGTCCACATGCTTGTAACCGGTATCGTGGATATTCACACCCCACTCCTTCCCGATTGCATCCGTCAGCGCGTCGAAGTCCTTCAGACTGCCATAAGCGTCTATATCCCCCGGCACCCTATAGTCAGGTTCCGGATAGAGAGCAGCCACCGACTGTCCCTTGACGATCACCAACTGCCGATTCCCGTCCCTGGCTATCCTCGTCAGGTCCACCGCCTCCCTGTTCAGCGAAGCGTTGGTCTCAGCCAGTTTACGTTCTATCGAACAAAGATTAATGGCATCCATCTTACCCAGTCGGATGCCATTCTTCGCCAGACCTCTTATCATCAGTCCGTATACAGTCTGTTCCTTGGCGAGCGCCTTCAGAGTCTCATATTGGTTATGATCCATCTCCACGCCCTCCACGCCCTGCATCTTGTCATTCCACAAGGCAGTACGTATCAGTCCGAACAGGAAATCCTCTATTGTCACTTCGTTTCTAATCCAGTTTGGTGTATACCGAGTTGTTACTCTTATATTCAGGCACGATCTGTTTCATCTTAGCCACGATTCTCATATCGTCGTACGTCTTCGATATCTCCACCAGTTCGTCTATGTCCTCGCACACCTGTTCATATTCATATTCGCGCACGCAGGCTATACGAATCTTCTCATGGAACGAAGGTTTCGTGTCCTCCAGTTCACTGAGCACCTCCTCGTACAGTTTTTCCCCAGCGCGCAGTCCGGTATATTTAATTTCGATATTCTCCGCACCGCTCAGCATGATCATCCGTTTCGCCAGGTCGGCTATCTTCACCGGTTTACCCATATCGAAAACGAATATCTCACCGCCGTTGCCCTTCGTGCCAGCCTCGAGCACCAGTTTACAGGCCTCCGGTATCAGCATGAAGAAGCGGATGATGTTCGGGTCGGTCACCGTCACCGGTCCCCCCGCCTTGATCTGTTGTTCGAACAACGGAATCACCGAACCGTTCGAGCCGAGCACGTTGCCGAAGCGGGTCGTCACAAACTGCGTGTTGCCCTGTACCTTACCCTCCTGTTCCGCCTTGTTCAGACTCTGCACATAGATCTCGCAGATACGTTTCGAGCATCCCATCACGTTCGTCGGGTTCACCGCCTTGTCGGTAGAAACCATCACAAACTTCTTCACCCCGTATTTGGCGCTCAGGTCAGCTATCACCCTTGTACCATATATATTGTTCTGCACACTCTCGCTCGGGTTGTTCTCCATCATCGGCACATGCTTGTACGCAGCCGCATGGAACACATAGTCAGGTCTGAAGTCGGCGAATATACGCTCCATCCTCTCCTTGTTGGCTATCGAAGCCACATCCGTCGTCGTCTTGATATCAGGCCAGTTTTTAGCCATCATCAGTCTGATGTCATGCTGCGGCGTCTCTGCCTGGTCTATCAGCATCAGTTCCGCAGGATGATAGACAGCGATCTGTCTCACCATCTCACTGCCGATGCTGCCCGCCGAACCCGTAATCAGTATTCGCCTGTCCGTCAGCAGATTGCCCACCGACACCATGTCCACCTGTATCTGATCACGCGGCAGCAGGTCCTCCACGCTCACGGGCTTCAGAGCACTGGGCGACAAACCCTTATCCTTATCCCATATCTCCACCTTGGGCGACATATAGATATGCACCCCGGCCTTGATCAGGATATCCTGCAGGCGAGTATTATTTCTGAATTCATCGTTACGCAGCGGCGACACCAGCACCACCTTCACGCCCAACCTTTCTATCAGTTCGGGCAACTCATCGTTCACCTCATACACCCTTTCACCCATCAGGTAACTGTTCCTCAACCGTTCCTCATGTGTGATAAAGCCCTTCAGTCTGTATTTAGCCGGTTTCTCGTTGCGTATACTCTTTGCCAGTCCCACGCCGCCGTCCTTCACACCGTAAATCAAAGTCCGGGGTGCATTGTCTATATTAAATGATATATCGTAGAGCGCCTTCACCAGCACCCGCACGCCCCACATCAGCACCGTCGATATCACATACGTGGATATCAGCAGTCGGGTATTGAAGTGAGCGAAGAAGTAGTTATGGTCCAGGAATATGATAGGATAATGCACCACCCACGCCACAAAGAAAGCGGATGCCATCGCGTACCCCACCCTCTGCAGGTCTACGAAGCTCGAATACCGGATAATACCCGAATACGTATGGAACCGTTTGAAGGCGATGATGTTGAATATCATGTACAGCATCATCGTTTTGGATATCAGTATGATATTACCCAGTGCCACACTTGCCCTGAAGAACAAAGCAAATGTGAACACACATGACACATAACATATCAGGCAATCAATCAGGAACATCACCCAGTATGGCATGGAGTCCTTCTTAAAGTACCAAGATATCAGTTTTGAGAACATTTTCATAAAGCATTCTTATTTATGTAGACAAAAGTATTTTTTCATAAACAGCACATAAGCTACCGACAGCACTGCGATGCTCAGCAGCAGCGTCGTATATCCCGGCATCGCTATATACCACACGCACATACATCCCTGCATCGCCATATATATCAGCGACACCACCACATGCGGTATTTTCAGTTCGTTGGCCATCAACTGGAACGCATGTTTCCTGTGTGGCTGTGATATGTTTTCATGCAGCATCAGTCTGTGGAATATGGTAAGCACCCCGTCCACGCCGTACACCACCATAAACGTCAGCCACGACAGATCCCGGGTCACCAGTACCAGTTTCCCCCATACGAACAGGATGATGAAGGCTATCGACACCGACCCCACATCACCGGCAAAGCATCTCGCCTTCTTTCTGAAATTGAAGAAGCAGAACACCAATACGGCAATCATCGACACATAGATCATATTGATATCCACGAAGTCTTTCACCACAAAAAGGTCCACATACGCCAGTGCCGCCAGTATCACCAGCGAGTATCCCCCTGTGATGCCGTTGATTCCGTCCATGAAGTTGAACACATTGATGATACCCGTGCACACGAAGAGCGCCACCAATATCATCCACCATGTGTCCACCGCATACAGGTTCCACTGCCCGAACATCAGCAGCATACTGGTAAACTGCAGCGCCAGCCTCAACTTCGGAGTCAGACTGTGCACATCGTCCACGAAACTGACGATCGATATCAGCGACAGTCCCGCGATGAACCACGGGTAAGCGAAACCGTGGAACACGAAGTAAATCATCGCTCCGATATAGAAGATGATACCACCGCCCCTGAGTGTGACCACAGAGTGCGAACTCCGTTCGTTCGGTCTGTCTATGATGTTCAGTCGGTCGGCTATCCTGAAATAGACCAGTTCCAGTACGAACATCAGTACAATGATGATCAGATACTTCATCCCCTTGCGTTCTCGAAAGATCGGATTGTTTTAGTCAGTCCGTCTTTGGCGGTCACCGGCAGGTGGTCCACCCCCAGTGCCCTCTTTATCTTATTGTTACTGGCCACGTAGTTCTCAGTCAGTTTGTTCAGTCTGTCCGTATTCAGAGGCAAATGCAGCACATCACCTATCTTGGCGCAGCCCTCCATCAGTCCCCTGTTTATTCTCCATATCCGGCTCTTCCTACCCATCGCCCCGCACATCACCTCTATCAGTTCGTTGGTCGACAGCGCCTCATCGTCGGCTATATGGTAGATGCCGCTCTCCACCTCCTTTTCGAGCAGTCCGCCGATGATAAAACTCAGATTATCTATCGATGTGAACGTGCGTCTGTTTTCGAAAGCCCCTAGCGGCCATGGTATACCCTTTTTCACCACACTGTACAGCAGGTTCAGGTTTCCCTTGTTGCCCGGTCCGTGAATCATACACGGCCGCAGTATATACACCCTTTTATCCGTAGGATGCGCCTTGATATATTCCTCCGCCTTGATTTTGCTCTCCCCGTAAGGTCCCACCGGAGCAGGCACCACGTCCTCTGTCAGCACATCACCCGGCACGAAGTCAGCCGCCGCTTTCACCGAAGAGAAGAAGATAAACTTCTTCGCGTCCGATTTCACATAATAGTCATATATCCGTTCCGTCAGTCCCGTGTTGATGTCGAAGTACACCTGCGCCTTCGATTTGTTTTTCGTATCATGTGCCTTCCCCGCCAGATGAATGATGGCATCCACCTCCGGTACCAGCCCCTTATCCAGGTCGTCCCACGAATAAGTCTTCGTCACCCCCTCTTTTTCGGGAGCCACGATATCAAGTCCATAAATTGTATTCCCGTCAGCGAGCGCCTTGACCAGATTGCTGCCCACAAAACCGTGAATACCCGTAATCAGAATTCTCATATATATAGTTTTTCTATTTCATTCCATACGATCAGGTTGTCGAATTTCTCCACCACCCATTTACGGGCAGCCGTCCCCGACACCACCTTCTTGTCATGTATCTCGGTTATCGCCTCCGCTATACTGTCAGCGCTGTGTTCAGCGAACAGTCCCGTCCGGCCCTCCACGATAGCGTCGCGGCATCCCGTCACCCGTGTTGTCACCACCGGCACTCCCATCGACTGTGCCTCCAGCACCCCCGTAGGGAATCCCTCGCGGTACGAAGCCAGCACATACACATTCATCATCGCATAAAAGTACTCCTGGTCCGTGTTCTGGAAATCCGTCCACACGATCTGCGGGTCGTTCTTGATATCATCCTGTATATCCTCAGGCAGTGCGTCTCTCACCTCGAACATCCCCACCAGCAGCAGTTTCATGTTCCGGTATCTCTTTTTCAGTTTTCTGAAGGCCGACACCAGTTCTATGATACCCTTATCTTTCACGAGCCGTCCCGTGTAACCTATCACCCAGTCGCCGTCGGCTATGCCCCATCGCCGTCTCATCGCCGCCAGATGGTCACCGTCTATCTTCTCCGGGCAGAACTTGCCCTGCGTATCTATTCCCGAGCACGTGCCGTTGCCCAGCACCAACTGTTTATCGGCAGGAGCCAAGTGGTCCTCTATGCTTCGTTGCAGCACCGAAGGACTCACGCACACTATCTTTGTGGCGCAAGCCGACGATATCCTGTCCACCGTCATCAGTACGAACCGTTTCAGTCCGTGGCTCGTCTCATATACCAGTCCGTGCCGGAAGTAAATTCTCCGGGGCACCCTCATCAGCCATCCCGCCAGCATCGCCAGCAGTCCCCCTTTCGGTGTATGGCCCACGATGACACCTATCTTGTTCTCTCTGATATAGCTGCATATCTGGCGTATCGACTTCACGTCCTGTTTCACCGAGAAACTTCTCTTCACGGGCACCACCTTATAGCCGAATCCCTGTTCACGGGCATATCCGTCCAGATATTCACTCTCGCTGCACACTGCGAACATCCTATACCCCTTTTGACGGAAGAAAGCGAACTGTCCCCCGATAAAGTAAGGCAGCACGAAATAGATGTTCACCACATGCAGTATGTTCTTATCGTTATGCTTCATTCGTTTTTGTCAACTCCTTATATACATCCTCGTATCCATCCACCATTTTGGAGATATCGAATTGCTTGGCACGCTCATAACAGGCATCCGCCACGCTGTCGTAATAAGTCCTGTCATCATGCAGATGTTTTATTTCGGCAGCCAAAGCCTCTGCGTCCTGATGAGGAAACAGAATACCATATCCTTCCGTTACCTCCTTCAGTCCATTCACATTACTTGCTATAAAAGGTTTCTTTGACGACATCCCCTCTATATTAGACAGCGACAGCCCTTCCCAGTGCGAAGACATGACTATCACATCCGTTGTCTTCAGTACGTTCGGTATATCATCTCTGAATCCCAGGAATCGTACACGATCCTTTATCTGCAGTTCATCCACGAGACTTTCCAGAAGTCCTCTTCGTGTTCCGTCGCCCACGAGCCACAGTTTATATTCATCGGGCAGTAAAGATATGGCACGTATCAGCGTCTCGTGGTCCTTGGCCTCTTTCAGTCCGGCCACCATTGTCACTACGAAGTCATTGTCCCCTTTCATGCCCCCTATCGGTTGTGCATAATAGAATCTGTCTACTTCCACCCCGTTATTGATCGTACATACATCCACACTCTTCGTCTGGATATAGTCCTCCAACATTTTCTGAGCGATATCCGATATACACACCACCTTGCCATATTGTCTGTACATCCATCTGTCCACGCAGCCCAACCATTTTTTACTTCTTCTTCTGTTGTTCGTACTATGTTCTGTGGTGACCAACTGTCTATGGCAGAACATATTCGCAATAGCCGTATAATATTGAGCGGAAGTGTTATGAGTATGCACCACATCATAATGGCGCATGATCCTGATTAGCTTCAGTATGCAGACTGGATTGTATGGGCTACCGTTCTTCGAGAAACAGATTACATGGCATCCGTTATCTTCTAATTTCTTCTTAAAACTGGTATCCATTCCGTTAAAGACTGCAACATCCACCTGATGTCCTTTCTTCATAAGAGCAAGGGTAAGGTCGGTCACTATTTTTTCGGCGCCACCTGTATATAAGGATGTGATTACTTGCAGTATTCTCATTTTATGTATTTCTTATCGAATAGATACATCATGTATCCTATAGGCATTGTGAACAGCCACAATGATGACAGTGCAGGTTTATTACCACTATCAGAACAGAATCTGAATCTCCAGTAATTAATGGCAGCCTTTATCTTTTGAGCAAAAGGGATTTTCTGTACGCACAGCTCCGAATAACACAACATCGAGGCAATCGGGCTCTGCATACGGATACGTACGATTTTAGACGTAAGTCCACCTTCCAGATAATCCCTGTAATAAATTACTTTCTTGAATATTCTCAATTTATATTTCTGTGCTATTCTGTTCCATACCAATGCTTCAGGGCAGAACTTTTCACCTTCTATTTCAGGAAAAGGAAAATCTCGGAGCACATCTGT
>NZ_CALMHT010000004.1 GCF_937863835.1 uncultured Prevotella sp. | reverse complement strand
CTACTTTTTAACGCAAAAACGACATTGTTTTTACAGTGCAAAGGTAGTGAGAAGAAAATCAAAAAAAAAGGAAAAATGTCCCCTTATTCAAGACAATGTCCCCTTATTTAAGACAAAGTGTTAAATAAGGGGACATCATTCAGGGTCAGGCAGAGAAAGAGACATGCTCGTCGAATTTTGCGACGAGCGACTGAAGGCGTTCGTCGAGGTCTTCAAACTGGTATCTGTTGATACCTCTCTTGATGGCAGCCTGATTGGTTTTGAAGAGTACCGCCATGGTCTGATAGTAAATGGAATAAGAAACTCTGTTGTTGGTCATAAGCGGGAATATGTTGTACATAAACAGATAAAGATCCTTTTTGGACCCCATCCATTCCATGCTGTCGAAATTGCCTGTACGGTTGTACTTCACTTTACATATTCTTTTCTCTACCAGTTGTAAACCGATGTACATGGCTATCGGCAGTCTGTCGTCTACGGTGATGGTCTTCAATACGCCGTAGATGGTAGCCAGTACATCTACCTTTTTATCGCTAATCATTTCTGTGGTTAGTTTTTATTATGTGATTTATTAATATTTTTGACAGTGCAAAGGTACGAAAAATACAATAAATATCCATAAAATATAAGAACTATTATCGTACATTTTTTCGGTATTGAGTGTTACCTCAGACATCTTTGTCTTAGAGATAACAATACCGCCCGCAAAGGAAGAATAAAGCCCATAACGCGGACACATAGACATGACGGTGGAGACGAAGGATTACGTCTATTTCTTCTCTATCAAATCATCCATCGTCACCACTTGCTGTATTCGGCCGGAATACATGTTGTGTTTGAGTCCGTAGGTGGTGATAAGGGTTATTTCAGGAATACGTCTGTTACCAATAATCTTCTGGAAATTCACTAGTCGGTCGCGGAGCTTGGCATCATAGTCCTTGTCTATCTCTACATCATTGACGCTGAATTTCAACTCGCATAAATGCACATGCCTGTCGGCTCTTGAAATCACCATGTCTATCTGTGAGCCACCGATATTATCAGATGCTCGCCAAAGGGTTGTGGATATCTCTGTGCTGACTCCGGATATGCCGAGAGCCCTTCTGATCTGTGGAATATGATTAAAGCACAAGTCCTCGAAAGCCAATCCGTGCCAGGCGTTTACCGCCGATGAGAACTGATTGTTCTGCCAGAAAGTTCTGTTGTTGGTCTTTTTTCCGTCCACAAATCGCAGATAAAACAGGCAGAAGGCATCGGTGAGTTTGTAGTAGGTCTGCCGTTCGAGAATGTCCTTGTAGCTGGTGATGAGATTACAGTCGACAAGTCCGCGAAGCGTCTTAGTAAGTCCGCTTCCGGTAGAAATTTTTGTTCCGTTGGATATTTCTTCGCGGGAGTATCCGTATCTTCTTGTTGCTAGGAAACGGACAGTCTTTTCGCAGTTCTCTGAATTGATGAATACAGATGTGAAAAGCCTTGAAAATTCATCCCCCAAAGGTGCATTCTTTGCAAAATACGTGCGGTCGATATTTTGCGCCACAGTATATCCCTTCTCAAAACAGGAGAGATAATAGGGCACGCCGCCAGTTGCCATATACGTCTGGATAAGGTCATAGCCATCCATAACCATCTCCCTGCTGTCGAAGTATTTATCGCATTCATACAGATTGAACGGCTCAAGAGGCATATCGCGGGTGATTCGGCCATATAGGCCTTTGGTGTTATTCTTTAATTCGTCGCACATCCACGATGTTGCCGAGCCGCACGCTATAAGAATAAGATTGTCCTGACCAGCGCCCCATCCATTCCAGAAATGTTCGAATGCAGAAAGGAACATCGATCGTGCAGTGTCCATCCATGGCATTTCATCGAGGAATACCACCATTCGTTTATCCTTGGGTTTGCTATCCAGAAGAGTGATAAGCATGTCGAATGCCTGAAGCCATGATTTGGGTGTCTGCTTCATGTCTGAACCATAACGTGAGAGTGTTGAACCGAAGTTTTCCAGTTGCGCCTGCATTCTTCCGCTTTCAGGTAGTTCTTTGGGATTGAGGCCTGTGTGGTAAAACGCGAAGTCGTTCTTAAAAAATTCCCTTATAAGGAACGTTTTGCCCACTCTTCGTCGACCATATACGATTGCAAACTCGGCAGTTCCGCTTTCACACATAGCCTGGAGAGTCCTTTGTTCACTCTCTCTTCCGATAATCTTTGCCATATCAATAGAATTATAAACTGCCGCAAAGATAGAGAAAATATCCAATTTGGCAAAATATAAACAGTTTATTTTGCCAAAACTGATATTTTTGACTTGCATTTGGCAAAATAAGATTCAGACTAATTTATGATATTTATAGTGCCGCCCGCAAAGGAAAGGATTTCCTTGCGGGCGGCAGATTGTATTTGTATCATGTAAACTGGTTTAACCTGAAACCAAACATGATCGGAATGACTTGATTATGCTACTCGGAATAAACGGGGCGGACAGAACAACCGATGTAGCGATCGAATGTCATATTTACACAAATAAGTATCTATATAATTTTACTTTTCATCTTCTATTCGTTTTTATGGTAATTACTCGTCCCAATTCTGCTGCTCGTATTCTATTTGGGCTGGCTTTGACTGTTCATTGCCGCTACCTGCCAACAGACTACTGCGGGACTTCAGTAGATGAATTCTGACCGCTGGACGCTGATAATGTGCCCTGCGAATTGACGGAGTGAGTTTCTCCGAGTGAAGTGTGTTCTTTTTCATTATATCTTCTTATTTATAATTAAGCTACATTTTATCAAAGAACCGGAACATTAAATCGATGTATACCTCTTGAGAAGAGGTGCACATTATATTTTCCCCCGACAGCCTTTTAATTACACATTTTGTGTTACACATTTTGTGTAATCAGAATAATTTGTTATATTTGCTGCCGAAATCAAATACTTAATACAATGATGAATCCGTTTATTATCAAGGCTTACTGTCAGAAAGAACTGTTCTGTGATAGGGAAAAAGAATTGGATATGCTCATCCGAAACTTCGCAAATGATACCGATACAACCATCATTTCCCAACGCAGGATGGGGAAAACAGGACTTATTTACCGGCTTTTCGATGAGATAAAGGCTCAGTCGCTTGACATCCTGCCCGTATATGTGGATATCTATGCATCACGTTCCATGGCCGATTTCATCAAACTGACGGCAGAAGCTATATTAAGGGCGTTCCCGGAGGAAAGCAGTTTCGGTAAACGCTTCATGACGTTTGTCAAATCAATGCGACCACAGATTTCATTCGATGCTCTGACAGGCGAGGTTCAATTGCAAATAGCTTACCAAGGTATACATGAAAAAGAGCATACGCTGAAAGAACTGTTTGAATATCTTGACCGTCAAGGTGTGCGCATCCTGCTGGCTTACGATGAGTTCCAACAGATAAGGGAATATCCGGAACAGAATATCGAAGAACTGTTGCGGACCTATATGCAGACGCTCAAAAACATCCATTTCATCTTCTGCGGCAGCAAGAAGCATCTGATGACTGATATCTTTGCCAACGCCAAGAAGCCGTTCTACTCCAGCACCACATTCATAACGCTCGACAGAATAGCGATAGACCGTTATCATCCGTTCATCAAGCAACTCTTCACTGAAAGGGGCAGAACGATCACTGATGATGCCATAGACTATATCCTCGAGTGGACAAAACGGCACACCTATTATACACAGAGTCTTTGCCATACAATATTTGCAGCTGGCACGACGAATGTAGGCATAGAGGACGCGAAGGCTGCATGTCTCGAAATATTACAGCAAAACGAGATGCTGTATCTGCAATACCGGCAGATGCTCACTGCGGCTCAGTGGAACTATCTGATAGCGATAGCCAAAGAGGGCCAGGTGATGCAGATCACTGCGAAAGATTTCCTATCCCGATACCGTATCGGTATGCCTTCAGCATCAAAACGTCTAGTGAAATCACTCTGTGATAAAGAGTTGCTCACAGACTTCATTACCAAAGAAGGAACCTGTTATGCGGTCTATGATGTGTTTATGTCGCGGTGGCTCGAACGGGAATTCTGAGATTTACAACGTATTGGCTATCTGCCTCACCTTACTGACATAACCGATGCAGATAACACTGCCGCCCGCAAAGGAAATGGTTTCCTTGCGGGCGGCAGACGTATGATAAAAAGTAAAAGAATAGGGATTTCCCTACTCCCGAATAGTGAAAATAACTTTTTCGTCGGTAAAAAACATCCTATCTTTGCCTTCAAATAATAAATTCACTAAAATTTAAAAATCATGAAACATTCAACACTTTCAAAATCGATACTTTCGATTGCTATGATTTCAGCAGCATCTCTGGCTCTCGTATCCTGCGATACGGATGATCCTTATTACGACGACTGGTATGGTGACTACGACTGGTACGACAACTCGTATGACTACAACAACTGGAACGGCAGCAATACCGACGAACTGGCCGAGGAGGCTGCCACGCTATGCCATCCATGGACGGGCACGGTGGTATACCGCTATTATGATAACAATGGTAAGCAACAGGCTGAGAAGATGTATGTGGACATACTCTTCGACCGCTACGACAGCAAATCTGTGAACGGCACGGGACAGGAGACTGACAGTGACGGAAACGGTAACACACAGACACTGAAGTTTACCTGGTACGTAGACCCCAAGACGGAGAATATCTATATCAAGTATACCGTAAGCGGCTATATCTATTACTTCGACGCAAACCGTACGGACGAGTACGGATTCCAACTCAACAGCAATGTGTTCTCGGGATATGCCGGAGGCAGCAATGTAGACGAGTCGCTCGACTTCGAACTCACAAGGGCATCTCTGTCTGCCAAACAGAGTGCGGGTGCCAAATCTACCGCTACCACTACCACGAAGGCTCGCAACGCATCCGTTCCTATCAAATTCGTCAAGAGGTAAGGCATAAGGAGTTTGATTGATACCAAAATAGTCCAGAAATTAGTGTAACGCTACATTTCTGGACTATTTTTTTATTTCATCGGACGATTCTATTATCGGGTTCGGATAATTTGATATAATTTTGCATCGTGATAATTTTAACCTATTATACAAAACGATGAAAATACATTCTATTATCAGGTATTATGTTTTACTTTTGTTATTAACAACTGGTGCAGACGCTGCCCGTGCGGCATCTTATTCTCTCTCTTCACCCGACGGAAAACTGAAGGTGGAGGTCGATGCGGGCGGGCGTCTCACTTTCCAGTTGTGGAAGGGTGGCAAGGCTGTGACAGACCGGTCGGATATCGGTATGACGCTCTACGACGGTACAGTGATCGGGACGAAGGTGACGGGGAAACCCGAAACGAAGAGCACGACGGAAAAGATAGTGGCGCCGATGTACAGACAGAGGGAATTCTCTGTGGCGTACAACCAGATGACGCTGCCGCTGAACGGGCGGTTCGGTGTCGTGTTCCGCGCTTATGACAGTGGGGTGGCTTACCGATTCTTCACGACAAGGAAAGGAACGGTGACCGTGAAGGACGAGACGGTGCGGTTGCGCTTCGCACAGAACGACACGGCATGGCTGGCTTACTCTACCAACGACAAGAAACCGATGGCGATGGCTTTCCAGAATATATACGACAAGACGCCGCTGACGGGGGCGAAGGATAAGATAGCTTTCCTGCCCGCCACGGTGCAGACCGACGGGGTGAAGGTGACGCTGCTGGAGGCTGAACTGAGGGCATACCCGGGGATGTATGTGAAGGCGGACACGACGGCTAATGCTCTGTACGGGGTGTTCGCCCCCTACCCTGCCCGGATGGATTATTATCCTTGGCGCAGACAGATGTATGTGGCTGAACCGACCGACTTTATCGCCCGCAGCACGGGGGCACGACAGTATCCTTGGCGTATCCTCACGGTGACGGAGAAGGATACGGAGATGCCGGTCAACAATCTGGTGTACGCGCTGTCGGAACCCAACAGGATAGGTGACACGTCGTGGATCAGACCGGGCAAGGTGGCCTGGGACTGGTGGAACGACTGGAACCTGAAAGGGGTGCCGTTCAAGGCAGGCATCAATACGGAGACATATAAGTATTATATAGACTTCGCCTCGCACAACCATCTGGGATATATCATTCTGGACGAGGGTTGGTACGACTCGAAGGAGGGTGACATCATGCACGCCGTGAAGGATATCGACCTGCCGGCTCTGATCGCTTACGGCAAGGAGCGGAAGGTGGATATCATACTGTGGGCTGTATTCAATGTGCTCGACGAACATCTGGAGGAGGCTCTGACCAAATACTCGAAGATGGGCGTGAAGGGATTCAAGATAGACTTCCTGGACCGCGACGACCAGACTGCCACGGAGATGGCTTACCGTATAGCCGAGGCGGCGGCAAAGCATCATCTGGTGCTCGACTTCCATGGTTACTACAAACCGACGGGAATGAGTCGCACGTACCCGAATATCCTGAACTATGAGGGGGTGTTCGGCATGGAGGAGGCCCGATGGACGAAGAAGGAGAACAATATGCCGCTGTATGACGTGACGTTCCCTTATATCCGCGGAATGGCGGGACAGGTGGACTTCACACCGGGGGCGATGAGCAACGGGACGCTGTACAACTGGACGGCTATCTATACCAAACCGATGAGTATGGGGACAAGGTGCCATCAACTGGCGTGCTATATCGTACAGGACTCGCCGCTGACAATGCTCTGCGACGCTCCGACCAACTATGAAAGGGAACAGGAGTGCACGGATATGATCGCCTCGATACCGGTGACGTTCGACCGTACGGTGATACCGCAGGGCGAAATGGGCAAATATATCGTCACGGCCCGACAGAAGGGAGACAACTGGTATGTGGGAGCACAGGCCGGTTGGGACGGCAGGGATATCTGTCTGCCGCTCGACTTTCTCGCACCGGGCAAATCGTACCGAGCCACCATCTTCCGCGACGGCATCAACGCCGACCATAACGCAGAGGACTATGTCAGGGAGGTGAAGACGGTGGACAGACAATCGACACTGGAGATCCGTCTGGCTTCGGGCGGCGGATGTGTCATCAAAATAGAAACAATAAAATAAAGGAATAATATGATCAAACAACTTACAGTAATTACATTACTTGCTACCGCCGCCCTGTCGGCGCAGGCGCAGGTGTTGCGTCCTCACGGTTATCCGATAACACCGGTCCCTTTCACTTCGGTGAAGGTGACCGACCATTTCTGGGGACAGCGGTTGGACGCCAGCAGAAAAGTGACTATCCCGTTGGCTTTCAGCAAATGCGAGGAGACGGGACGTTATAAGAATTTCGAAAAGGCTGCCCACCCCAGTGATACAATCAAGGTAGGTGGACTGTCGTTTGACGACACGGACGTGTACAAGACGATAGAGGGTGCCAGTTACTCGTTGCAGACGTACCCTAATCCGGTACTGCAACAGTATATCGACAGTGTACTGGATATCGTCGCTAAGGCCCAGGAACCGGACGGTTATCTCTATACTTCGCGGACGATGAACCCGAAGCACCCGCATGAATGGTCGGGCGACAAAAGGTGGTCGAAAGAGGAAGACCTGAGTCATGAACTCTACGACCTGGGACACATGATAGAGGGGGCTGTGGCTCACTATCAGGCTACGGGCAGCAAGAAGTTTCTGAACATCGCCGAACGGTATGCCGACTGCGTGTGCAGGGAGGTGGGGCCGAAACCGGGACAGGCCTGTGTGGTACCGGGACACCAGATTGCGGAGATGGCACTCTGTAAACTGTATCTCGTGACGGGCAGACAGAAGTATCTGGATGAAGCTAAATTCTTCCTCGACTATCGGGGTAAGACGACCATCAAGAGCGAATACAGTCAGAGCGAGATTCCGGTGGTGGACCAGAAAGAGGCTGTGGGACATGCTGTGCGCGCAGCGTATATGTATGCGGGCATGGCCGACGTGGCTGCACTGACGGGCGATAAGGCTTACGTGAACGCCATAGACAGTATCTGGACGAACATCGTAAGTAAGAAACTCTATATCACGGGTGGTATCGGCGCTACGGCGAGCGGTGAGGCTTTCGGTAATAATTATGAACTGCCGAACATGTCGGCTTACTGCGAGACGTGCGCGGCGATAGGTAATGTGTATGTCAACTACCGACTGTTCCTGTTGCACGGGGAGTCGAAATATTATGATGTACTGGAGCGGACGCTCTACAACGGTCTGATATCGGGTGTGTCGCTCGACGGTGGCGGATTCTTCTACCCTAACCCGCTGGAGAGTATGGGGCAGCACCAGCGTCAACCGTGGTTCGGTTGTGCCTGCTGTCCGTCTAACATCTGCCGTTTCATACCTTCTCTGCCGGGCTATATCTATGCCGTGAAGGACAAGAATGTGTATGTGAACCTGTTTATGTCGAACAGGAGCAACCTGTCGGTAGGCGGAAAGAATGTGGTGCTGGAACAGGTATCAGACTATCCGTGGAACGGTGATATAGCCGTGAACGTGAAGGAGAACAAAGCGGGTGCCTTCGGTATGAAGATACGTATACCGGGATGGGTGCTCAACAAGGTGGTGCCGAGCGACCTGTATGAATATTCGGACGGTAAACGACTGGGATATACGGTGAGCGTGAACGGTAAACGACTGACGAATACGACGGTAGGAAGCGACGGTTATCTACTGGTGGCACGCAAATGGAAGAAGGGTGACAAGGTGGATATCCACTTCGATATGGAACCGCGTACGGTAAGGGCTATCAATAAGGTGGAGGCCGACCGGGGTATGGTGTCTGTAGAGCGCGGACCGATCGTGTACTGTGCCGAATGGCCTGACAACAACTTCGATATCATGGGGACGCTGCTCAACCAGAATCCGAAATTCGAGGTGGTGCCGCGCAAGGATATGCTGTATGGCATCGACCAACTGAAGACGGACGCACAGACACTGGAGTTTGACAAAGACGGCAAACTGACAGGTAAGGATGTGCGACTGACGATGATTCCTTATTATGCATGGTGTCACCGTGGCAGTGGCAAGATGCGTGTATGGCTGGCTCAGGACCTGATGGCTACCACACCGGCACAGCCGGCTACACTGGCTTCGGAGAGTAAGGTGACGGCTTCGACACCCACATCGGCACTGTCGGCTATCAACGACCGACTGATTCCGAAAGACGAGGACGACCGTTCGGTGCCTTACTATCACTGGTGGCCGAAACAGGGTACGACGGAATGGATGGTGTACGAATTTCCTGCTGCGGCTACAGTACAGAGCGCTACGGTATACTGGTACGACGACGGTCCATGGGGCGGATGCCGCGTGCCGAAATCGTGGAAGATGTATTATAAGGACGGCAACAACAGTTGGCAACCGGTGGCTCACGCCGACCGCTACGGGGTGAAGAAGGGTACCGCCAATACGGTGATGTTCGACCCTATAAAGACGACAGCCGTAAAACTGGAAGTGGTTCAACCGGATGACAACTCGGCGGGACTGTATGAATGGTCTGTAAAATAACTATGGGATAATGAAAATAACTGGAAATATATTATTGGGGATGTTGCTGCTGCAGTGTGGCAACATCGCCGCCCAGGGTACGCTGGCCGACTACCGACGGGCGTACTCGCTGTATGATAAATTCAAGAGTGCCAATGTGTACGACTCACCTTACGACATCTCTTATAACGACTCGCTGGCGCTGTTCAGTTATGCAAAGCATACGGCACAGGGCGACAGATTCATCACACTCGACGCCGCCGGTATGAAGCGGAACGAATATGATACGAAAGAGAAAATGAATGCTTCTCTGGGTATCAAGACTGTGAAGGAAGATAAACAACCCTTCGGACGGAAAGAGGAGCCAAACTGGATGGAGGTGGACGAGGAACGGGATTCGCAACCTGTGGTATCGCCCGACGGTAAACTGGAGGCTTACATCGAGGGGGATAACGTGGTACTGCACACAGTGGGCAGACCGTATACGGAAAAACGGATACTGAGTACGGACGGGACACTGTCAGACTACTATTCGGCATGGATACAGTGGTCGCCCGACAGCAGGTATATCATGACCTGCAAACGCCGACCGGTGACAAAGAGGTATGTGTACTATGTGGAGTCGTCGCCAAGTGACCAACTGCAACCGATTCTGCATAAACAGGAGTATGCCAAACCGGGCGACGAACTGCCGTTTAAGGTGCCTTGCATCTTTGATGTGAAGACGGGGCGTGAACTGGTGGCATCCACAGATCTGATGGACAGGCAATATGAAATCACTTCTTTCGCCTGGACACCTGACAGCAAAGAGGTGACTTTCGAATATAACCAACGGGGACATCAGATATACCGGGTTCTGGCTTTCTCGGCGGTGACGGGTAAGGTGAGGACGGTCGTGGAAGAGAAAGCGAACACGTTCGTCAACTATACACGCCACTTCCGTTACGACTATGAGGACGGTAGCCGACTGATATGGATGAGTGAACGGGACAACTGGAACCATCTGTATCTGTATGATGTGGCAAAAGGAAAAGTGATACGTCAGATAACCCGTGGCCCCTGGTGCGTGCACGAGGTGGTGAAGGTGGACGAGAAAGCGGGAGTGGTATACTTCACCGCCAGTGGGGTAAACAAGAACGAAGACCCGTATCTCGTGCATTACTACCGTATCGGTACGGATGGAAAGAACATGATCTGTCTGACACCGACAGAGGGTAACCATACGGCTACGTTCAACAAGGACATGACGTATCTGATAGACCAGTATTCGAAAGCGGACACACCTTCGGTCACTGAACTGCGGAGCGGCAAGGACGGCAGTCTGATCAAAACGCTGGAGAAGGCTGACATCTCACGACTCACCGCCAACGGATGGCATGCGCCGGAGATATTCAAAGCCAAAGGAAGAGACGGTGTAACGGATATGTGGGGCATCATACAACGGCCGACCAACTTCGACCCGACGAAGAAATATCCGGTGATAGAATATATCTACGCCGGACCGGGCAGTGCCTATACACCGAAGAGTTTCATATCATACAACTGGGATATGACGGGACTGTCGGAACTGGGTTTCATCGTGGTTCAACTAGATGCCATGGGAACCAGTTGGCGTGGAAAGAAATTTGAGGAGATATGTTATAAGAATTTGAAAGACGCTGGTTTCCCGGACAGAGAATTATGGATCAAGGCAGCTGCAGCCCGATATCCATATATGGACATCAGTAATGTAGGTATATTCGGCGCATCGGCAGGCGGACAGGAAAGTACCACCGCCGTACTGCTGCACGGGGATTTCTACAAAGCGGCCTACTCTGCCTGCGGATGCCACGACAACCGTATGGATAAGATATGGTGGAACGAACAGTGGATGGGATATCCTGTAGACAGCACGTATGCCGAATGCAGTAATGTGGTGAACGCACCGAAACTGAAAGGGGCGCTGATGCTGGTTGTGGGTGAACTGGATGACAATGTGGACCCGTCGTCCACTTATCAGGTGGTGAACGCGCTGGAGAAGGCGGGCAAGAATTTCGAACTGGTGGTGATACCGGGCACACATCACACGATGGGTGAAGAATACGGTGAACATAAACGGTACGACTTCTTCGTCAAGAACCTGCTGAAAGTGGACCCGCCCAAATGGGATGAAATCAAATAAGACGGAATATGAAAAAAGGTCGGAAACCAAACATGGGTTTCCGACCTTTATAGTTTTCTCTAAACAAAGAGTAAACGCTGTTTAGAAGTTGTAGTATGCACCAAGCAGGATGTTGTTTCCGTCGAGGTTGGCTGTCCAGATGTTTGTCTTGTCAGCGTTCTTAGGACTAATCTGCTGATAACCGAAGAAGCCGATATGTGCTACAACACTGACGTGCTTAGATACATTGAGGGCAACACCCGGTTTCAGACCGATAGAATAGACATCAGTGTTGGCTCCGTTGCCATAGATATGACCATAACCTAAAGTACCATCCATGAATACGTTGAGCAACTTGCTATGAACAAATGTATAACGTACATAAGGAGCGACCTCTACGGTTCTGTCGCCATTATATGAAATAGTGGTCTGTGAACCGTTTGTCATGGCACCGTATGCCCAACCGAATGTAACACCTACAGCCCAATCGTTATTGATGTTGTAACCGATTTCAGGCAGAAATCTATAAGTTGTTTCTGCATCAGAACCTTCTGTCTTTGCACTTGCAATACCTACGTTACCACCTACATAAACCTGCGCACTAGCGCTGACAGCCAACACGGCAGCTGCCAAAGTCATCATAATCTTTTTCATTTTTTTCTTTAATTAGTTGATTATCATTTTACCTTAAATTTCGGACCCCTCTCACGGGAATCCGGGTGCAAAGGTATGTTCTTTTTGTTATTTACCAAAATTTTTAGCACTTTTTTCATATTTTCACGAAATATCCGTTAAATATTTGGAGGATTACTGCAATTTAATTACCTTTGCCTTTATGAAACCTATATTTATTGCCGGCCCGTGCGTAATAGAGTCTGTATCTCTGCTCGACACAGTGGCACAAGAACTGGTAAGGCTGAACAAGGCTTTGGATATCGACATCATATTCAAGGCTTCGTTTGATAAGGCTAACCGTACTTCTATCTTATCGTACAGGGGCCCGGGCATAGACCGCGGACTGCAGATGCTCAATGATGTGAAAGAAAAGTATGGACTGCGGATTCTGACAGACATACACGAAAGTTGGCAGGCCGAGCAGGCCGGACAGGTAGCCGATGTATTGCAGATACCTGCTTTCCTGTGCAGACAGACAGACCTGCTAGTAGCAGCAGCGAAAACGGGATGCATCGTAAATATTAAAAAAGCGCAATTTCTTTCGGGCAAGGATATGCTCTACCCTGTAGAAAAAACGAAAGACGCCGGAGCCAACGAAGTGTGGCTTACCGAAAGAGGCAATATGTATGGATATAACAATCTGGTGGTCGACTTCCGTAATATCCCTGATATGAAGGAAATCGTCCCGACGGTCATCATGGACTGCACACACAGTGTACAAAGACCGGGAGCGGGAGGCGGCAAGACAGCCGGCGACAGGAAATTCGCCCCAGCCATGGCTATGGCGGCAAAGGCGTTCGGAGCTACGGGCTACTTCTTTGAGACGCACCCCGATCCTGACAACGCACTGAGCGACGGACCGAATATGATACCGCTGGATGAACTAGGACAACTGATAACGAAACTGAAATGACCGATAATAAGAAAACCGTAAGGGAATATGGTATACAGTGTATCAAAGACGAAGCGGAAGCTCTGCTGGATCTGATACCACTGATGGATGAAAACTTTGACAAGGCTGTGGACATGATTTTCAAGTGCCACGGCAAGGTGATCGTAACGGGTGTGGGGAAAAGTGGACATGTAGGTGCCAAGATTGCAGCGACATTGTCCAGTACCGGCACACCTTCATTTTTCATCAATCCTCTGGACGTATATCATGGCGATCTCGGCGTGATGACAAAGGATGATGTGGTACTGGCAATCAGTAATTCGGGACAGACAGACGAACTGTTGAGATTCATCCCGATGGTGCTGCATAAGAGAATCCCGATCATCGGTATGAGCGGTAACCCTACATCCCTCTTGGCGAAATATTCGGATGTGCATCTGAACGTGAGTGTGAAGAAGGAAGCTTGTCCGCTGAATCTTGCCCCGACGAGCAGTACCACCGCAGCACTGGCTATGGGTGACGCACTGGCTGTGGCACTCATGGAAGTAAGGAATTTCAAACCGAACGATTTTGCACAGTTCCATCCGGGTGGTGAACTTGGAAAGCGTCTGCTCACGACGGCACAGGATGTGATGAGGACGGAGGATATGCCTACGATGCCGGCTGAAATGAAACTGGGAGAGGCTATCATACTGGTCAGCAAAGGTAAACTGGGTCTGGGTATCGCCGTAAGAGACGGTGTCATCGAGGGACTGATTACGGATGGTGATATACGAAGGGCGATGGAGAACAACCAGAAAGCTTTCTTCGACAGGACCGTGGCGGATATTATGACCAAGAGTCCGAAGATGGTGGCACCGGAAACCAAGATATCCGAGATACAGAAAATCATGAACGAATATAAGATACATTCCGTATTGGTGGTAGACAGAGAGAAACATCTGTTGGGTGTGGTAGACCATTATAATTGTATGATCTAATTTAAAAGAAAGACGATGAAAAGATTCAAAATCATAACAATGCTAGTTTTGATACTGATGACAGTATCAGTGGGAGCGGTGTATCTTTTCAAGACTCTAGACACGACAAAAGGACTGACTTGCAGTCAGGTAAACTGCATCAGGAAGGATTCGCGCGGATATATGTGGTTCGGCACACCTGCCGGACTATATAGATACGACGGATATACTTTTAAGAATTTCCAGTGCGACCCCCAGGATGGTTCGTCATTGCCCGACAGTTATATCAATAGTATACAGGAAGGTATGGATGGTGAACTGTGGGTGGAGACATCCACAGGATATTGCATCTATCATCCACAGTCGGAATCATTCGAAAGGGATACGAAGGCGGCCTTTGCCAAAATGGGCATCAACACTACCCCGACATTGGTATTTATCGACAAACACAAGAACCTCTGGGCTTACACCCCCAACAAAGGGGTAGACTGCTATAATATGCAACAGCAGTTGCTCTATAATTTCGGTTACACGGACAACTCGACGGGTATACCGCAGGGTAACATCGTGGCGATGTGCGAATCACAGGAGGGTACCATACTGGCTTATGATAACGGCAGAATCGTTTGTTGCGATGTGATGCATCAGCAACATACGTTATGGTCTAATCAGACGTTGGCAGACAGAGGGATGAAACCGAACAAATATCTGAAAGTGTTCTGCGACTCACGCGATAATATATGGCTTTATGGTTCAGGTACACTACTCCTGTACAACAAGAATATCAGTAAATGGGATACCGAGATAGGCAGCCGACTGGGATTCTTGGGACTGGGCACGGACAAATCGGTCAACGGCATGAGCGAAGATAAGAATGGGAACCTTTGGATTGCCACCGACCGCGACGGATTGCTGAAGATGAACGTGTACTCTTATGAGGTGGAAAACGTGGAACCTGAGAGTATGAACACCAATGCCAAGATAGCGGGGAGCGTAAAGATACAGAGTGTCTATGTGGATGACACCAACCTGCTATGGGTAGGCACGCAGAAATACGGTGTAGCTTACTGGGGAAAGAATATATATAAGTTTGACGGCAACGCTATCGGTGACGTATCGGCCATGTGCGAAGATGGTGCAGGCAAGATATGGTACGGCACGGAGGATGATGGTGTGTTAGGCTACAACGGACCTATAGCCAGCAAGAAAGTTACAGCGATGGCGTATACGAAGGACGGCAGTATGTGGGTGGGGTCCATGCAGAACGGTCTGACACGCATCAAGAACGGACAGGCGCATATCTACTCTGTCATCAACGACAGTTCCAGGACCGTAATAGACGACCATATCAATGATTTGCAGACCGACCGAAGCGGTAATCTGTGGATAGCTACGGCAGGCGGACTACAGGTGTTCAATCCTAATATGAACACTTTCTCCACCTATACCAAGGAGAACGGTAAACTGATGACGAACAACATCACATCGCTGTTTTATACGAAAGACAACCGACTGCTGGTAGGTACAGCTGACGGTCTACTGGTGATGCGGCTTTCGAACAATGAGATGACATACTATACCGGTAACAGTACGAACCTCAAAACATTCACAAACAATTATATCACACAGGTTTTCGAAGACAGTAGAGGACTCTTCTGGATAGGAACACGTGAAGGTATCAATATTTTCAATGAGGAGACGGATAGTCTGAAATATATAACCGAGAACAAGGGTTTATGCAATAACTCAATCTGTGGTATTACTGAGGACAAAAACAAAAACATCTGGGTTACGACAAGTAACGGTGCCAGTCGTATCGTTGTGGAGAGAAACAGTGCGATAGAATCGTTCAACTATGGCCTGTACAATTACGACACATCGGATGGACTGCAGAGTAACGAGTTCAACAACGGGGCTCTGATAACGAGGACAAACGGTGAAGTGGTGCTGGGTGGCATCTATGGTGTCAACTGGGTAATGCCTGGTAATGAGATGACCAAGGGCGGACTGCCGAAGGTGATGCTCACCCAACTGTTTATCGGAGAAGAGGAGGTGGAAACAGGGCATGAATATCAAGGGCGTGTCCCGCTCAACCAGGCTCTCAACGAATGTAATAAGATAGAACTGGAGAATGGCGAGAATACTTTCACTATCAAATTCGCAGCAGGCAACTATAATCAGAGCGAACGTCTGCAGTTTATCTATTGGATGGAAGGACTCGATGACGGTTGGCATAATGGCGATGCTCTGAAACATGGTGTCACATTCACCGATCTGGGCAGTGGTACCTATACCCTGCATGTCAAAGCTGTAAGTGCTGACGGCAGTGTAAGCAACCAGGAACGCACGCTGAAGATCATCATCGACCGTCCTTGGTGGATGTCATGGTGGATGATTCTTTGCTATGTCATCATAGGTGTCCTCGTCTTCTTCGTATGGAAATTCGGTCTTAAGAAGTTTAGTGATATGTGGATGAGGAAAAAGGCCGTTATCCATGAACTGATGCTGCAAAGGGACGAGATAAAGGATGCCAGTGATGAACTGCGGCAACCGATGGCGCGTATGACATCCATTATCGGTGATCTGGCCGAACAGGAAACGACCATAGAGGGAAGAGAAAAACTGAATTCCCTGCACTCGCAAGTGCTTCAACTGATAACGAGGATTTCGGAAATGCAGATATCTCTCGACGACCCGAAGGAGAAAGCTAAAAACAGGGCTTATGATAAACTGGAAATGGGTAATGACGGACAGATAGCTCTGCCTGGGAATGATAATCAGGATGAACTGACATACGAGATCAAACCGCAAAAGAAAGAATTGCCTACTCTGAGATTCCTTGTCATCATGATTGATGATAACGAGGAGTTCCTCAGATTTATGTCGGCAAGACTTAACGACTTCTATACATTCCAGACATACAATGATATCAACAAGGCGGCAAGCGATCTTGAGGATCTGAAAGTGGATCTCGTCATCTGTAAACAGAATATGGAAGGAATGACGGGCAGCGATCTGTGCAACAAACTGAAAATGAACATGAGGACACAGAACACCAAGTTTGTCCTGATGACCGACATGGTACTGGCACCTGCAGATATCAAAAAGATGAACATCACCCTTTCTGCCGACGACTATCTGGCAAAACCGTTTAATATCCAGGAGGCTATCATCAGGTTTAACCGCATCCTTGGTATCGGCGACATTGACATAAATAATCTGATAGAAAACGATAGTATCAGTGGTGATGAGAAGTTCCTGGAATGGCAGAACTCCAGTATGACAAGAGCCTCAATCAACTATGACGATATAGATGGTAACGATGGTAAGGAAAGTGAAAACAGTGAGGAGAAGAAGACGGCAGAAGCCAATCCGTTCCCATTCACCAAAACTGACCAGACAAATACTCCTGTTCCCAAACCAAAGAAAAAGAATACAGAAAGAATCGTCAGAAGACCTGCAGACGAAAAAGAAGAAGAACCGGAAACATATTCGCCATTCAATATCGGCGGTAGTCTGTTCAATAATGACGCAGATGATGAATCTCACGAAAACAGATACCAGGAGGCTATACAGGCCGCCTTCGAAAACAATATTGAGGCAGACGGCAATGAGGATGAGGAAGAAGAGCAGAATGACGACATGCTAGCCACAACAGACAGCGGCGATATGAATAATATCAATGCCGAACTGGATAGTAATTATTCGATGGCAAGTGCCACCGACCAGCAACTGATGAGAAATATAGAGCAGTACGTGATGCAGAATATGAGTCGCGGACAACTGAATATGGAAGAGATGGCTGCAGCAATGGGTATGGGACGTGTGCCTTTCTTCCACAAAATAACCAATATCACTCACAAGACACCTGCAGAACTGATAAGGAACCTGAGACTCAAACACGCCTGTGAACTATTGGTACGCACGACTATCAATATGAACGAGATAGCTCAAAATACAGGATTCCTTACATCGGAAAACTTTATTCATGTATTTAAAGAAAAATTCGGCATCACCCCATTAGAGTATAGGATGAACAACCGGACAAAGAAAAGATGAAATTCAGAATCGTATTATTGTTGCTGCTGATAGCAGTATCCAAGACTAACGCCCAGACGAGCGACTCCCTTATTGTGGGACAACTGCGTGAGTATGGGATAAAATTTTCTGATGATAACAGCGTTACACTACTGATGAACGGTCATGAGAAATTCGATGATCTGTTTCAGGCTATCAGAGATGCAAAGAGTTCGATACATCTCGAATATTTCAATTTCCGTAACGACTCCATAGCCAGCCGACTGTTTGAACTGCTGGCACAGAAGCATAAAGAGGGTGTAGAAGTCAGAGCCCTTTTCGATGGTTTCGGGAACGACTCGAATAACAAACCGTTACGGAAGAAACATCTTCAAAAATTACGCGACGAGGGGATAGAAATCTATGAATTCGACCCAATCAGATTCCCTTGGGTTAATCATGTATGGACAAGAGACCACCGCAAGATCGTGGTCATCGACGGAAAGATTGCTTATACAGGTGGAATGAATGTAGCCGACTATTATATCAAAGGTACAAATGTAGTGGGTAAATGGCGTGATATGCACTGCCGTATTGACGGATCGGCGGTTAACGAACTGCAGCAGATATTCCTGAGAATATGGAAAAAGACGACAGGACAGGACATACATGGTGCAAAATATTATAGAGGATACAATAATGGCGGCTACTTCAAAGCCTTGAAATCGGATACTTGTCTGTCTGCCGGGCATAAGATGGTGGGCATCATCAACAGAGAGCCGCATACAAGCAATGATATCATACGCAAATTCTATACAGACGCAATCAATGATGCCAAGGACAGTATCAAACTCATCAATCCTTATCTCACACTCAACTACACTCTGAAAAAGGCTCTGCGCAATGCTGTCAAAAGGGGTGTGAAAGTTGAAATAATGGTTTCAGCCCATAGCGACATCCCACTGACGCCTGACTGTGTGTTCTACAACGTACACAGACTGATGAAGCATGGTGTGGACGTATGGATATACAAAGGCGGTTTTCACCATACCAAGGTGATTATGGTCGACGGCAAATTCTGTACCGTAGGCAGTGCCAACCTCAACTCCCGGAGTCTAAATTTCGACTATGAAGAGAATGCAGTCATCGTTGACCCCTGTACGACGAAAGAACTATCGGATATGTTCGATCACGACAAGCCATACAGTTTTAAACTGACGCAGGATAGTTGGGACCTGTTCCGTTCACCATGGAAGAAATTCGTGGGATGGTTTGCCCATTTACTTTCACCCGTATTATAAACAACACTTATGAAAAGGAATACAATCATTTCTATCTGCAAGGCTTTCGCTATCATACTGATGGTGATAGGACATGCCGACTGTCCCGGAGGATTACAGGCATTCCTGTATGAATTTCACATGCCTATATTCTTTATTACAGCCGGTTATTTCTTTTCTCTGAAATATCTGAACGACGAATCCACCTTCATCAAAAAACGCATACGCGGACTGTATTTCCCTTTTGTCAAATGGTCTATATTCTTTCTGATCATCCACAACCTCATGTTCAAATTCGGTATTCTGAATGAGAAATTTGGTAACTGGAGCGGAGGTGTAACCCACCCTTTCTCATGGCATCAGATTGAACAAAACTTCTGGAACATACTGACTTGCATGGGAGGATATGACGTGTTTCTGGCAGGAGCTTTCTGGTTCTTCAGAGGTCTGCTTGTAGCCAGTCTGTTGTACCTTGTATTATATAAGGTGTTCAATCATATTACCGTGAAGCGCAACTGGAATACAAAATACATCCCTTTTGCTATCTGTATCTTTATCTTACTGATAGCCGGTTGGAAAACTTACGAAGGACTGAATATCATAACCCTTGTACAGGGAGGATATCGAGATATCATGGGATGTTTCTTCTTCGGTGTCGGATTTATCTTCAAACAATATCATGAACGGTTGAAACAGACATGGTGGTTGACATCAATCTATTTTATCATCGTCCTGCTATTTTCCATATATGCCTCATCCAGTATGGACTGGAAATCCACTTATGATAAATTCCTGAAGTTGCCTATACCAGCCATCATCGGTTTCCTGATGGTTTACAATATCAGTACATTCATTGATCGATACGACAACTGGCTGAAACGCTTTATGGTATACTGCGGAGACAATACACTTTGTATCTTCGTATTCCATATCATATCATTCAAGTTGGTGAGTCTGATTAAGATTTGGTACTACAACCTTGATTATTTACAGATAGGCTGTCACATGGTGATACACGAACATGCCAATGAAGACTTGTTCTGGGTGTTATACGCCATAGTCGGTGTGGGAGTGCCACTTACATGGAATTACTACTACAAGAAAATCAAATACCGCCTGCTACAAGGTCGCTCATAAGTTCAATATCCGCATAAGTGATGCCATTCTTCGTCAGCATCCCCATATCTTGCGTGAAATAATTTCTAAACCATTTAGACGACGGTTTTGTTTGTTTGTCTTCCGGGTCCTTGACCGTATCAAAGAGTTGCACAGCCTTTGCGATGTCACCTTGTGACCAATGGCAGTATCCGGCGTACATCTTATCCTGATAGGTAACACCGGCAGAAGACAATAAAGAGGCATAATACTGAGACGACTTATCCAGTTGACCAATGCCCATCGTATTCCAAGCCAACATCCTTATCACGTTCATGTCATTCGGTAATTCGTAATTCAACTTATACAGAATATCCAATGCCTCCTGACACTTATCCATATTACTGAGACACAGACAGTAATTCTTTGCATAAAAGATATTATCAGGATTTTCATTATAAAAATCGCGATACATAGGATATGCCCTGCGATAATTCCCGCCTTTGATAAAGGCCGGTCCGAGCATCTGTGTAACAAAAAGAGAGTGGTCGTCAGGATGGCCGAGAAGATATTCGTCGAAACAAGCTGCCGCTTCTTTCCATTTCTTCTGACTGGCATACTGCATACCCAGATATTTATAATAGATGGTCGTCTTGCGTTTGACAGAAGAATTCTCTTTTATACTCAATATCTCCTCCCTTTTCAGTTGTTCGGTATCATCATAAGTCATCAGTTTCTGCACATCAAAAGGTTTCTTGTACTTGATAAGAAACGTAGTGAGTTGATTGATTGTTTCCGAGATACCGTGGTGTTTGAAGATGGGATTGGCAAGAAACATGAAGATGTTGTTGCTATAATCTACAGCCTTATCCTTCGGGTTCCGTAAACCGAACACATCGGCAAAGTCATGTGAACCGTCAAAGAGTCGGAAGAACCGATATATATTCTGTAGATACATTCTGCGGATATAGAGCGGTTTCTTTGTTTCCTCTTCCGGAAAGGATGGTCCAAAGGCGTCACCGCTGCCCAGCATCTCCTTAACCTGCGGGGGGATACTATGAAATATCTTATCTAATGTAAGTGCAAACGAGAATTTGTCGGAATCACAGAAAGGTCCCGACTCCATCAGTTTTGTGAGCAGATTGCTGTCTCTGCATTCCTGTGACAGTACCTTCAGACCGGGATGCTCGATATAAAAAGGACAGAACCAGTTGGATATGTCATAAAAGAACGGATAGCGTTTCATCTGTGAGAAACCACCGAAATAGATATCCGATCCCTGTTTCATCATGTTCGACATCTTATCCATCGTCTTCTCCACATTCTCCATTGCTCTGTCTGATGCTCCGGGGTCTATGATATCCTGCATCGGGTCGTCTTTCTCTTCTATACCGAAACGGGTTATGTTCAGATTCTTATTGTTTTTCAACAGATCAGGCATAATCTCATTCTGTATCTTATCGGTATAGCGGTCGGTTTCATCACAATAGACCAACTGTTCCTGAAGTTCCAGCAGTTCTGAACGTATACCGGAGTCCGACTCCATCTTTGACACCAACACCCGTTGTGAGGGAAACAGTTTATCCGCCGATGGCCGTGAAGTGAGCGCCCACCCTACCAGCGCACGCTGACGAATCTGTTCATCGTCCGATTCGGTATATATATCAGTAAGAAGTTTAAACTTGTTTATATCAAAGAACTGCAAGACATTCAGCGTCAGTCCACTGACGATCAACTGACGGTCGGTACTCTCAATGGTAGGCGAAAGCAACAGTTGTTTCATTTCCTCACAGTCACTTTCACTCCAATGTTTTGCAATCAACATTCTCTTGAATACGATACTCATATATTGCTGATGGGAATCGAAAAGAGCATTACGTTTTTCTTCCTTTTCCTGTTCCGACAACAGTTCTGTCAGAGCCATGGACGACACGAAATCCTCCAACTGGTGACGTATTTCCGCTATCGTCAATATACCCTGTTTACCTGCCGTACTATTGTAAGCGTTGATAAATGTAGAATACTTTTCGACACTATAGTCGACCGTCAGATCAATCAGCATACTGAATGTGCGATAGAGCAACTGATTATAGAGTTTAACCCGTTCAGGATCTTTCGTGCCCTTACGCATATAGTCGAGCATATAATGATAACTGCTGCGTATCTCATCATAAGAATCGATAGTAGCCAACTGCGGATTCATCTCAAGAAAAGCGCGTATTATTTCGAGAGCACTCGCCAACGAACGCTGCTCTACTTCGGATATAGCACTATTTATATATTCTATACCAGATATCATGTCTGTCTAATTTCGTTTTTTAGCTATGGTAATATCATGCAAACGGGGTTGTTGTGCATGAGAGAAAGTCATCTTCGGTATCGAGTCGGCTACCGCCTCCTTCACCTTGCAATATTTAGCTATCAATTTACGGTAATGCTTTACGCCATTCTTATTTATAGAGTCGCAAGCCTGATTATACGCCTTGACGAATATGGACAGTTGCTGCTGTCTCCGTTTATCCCTCAACGCTTTCTCACGGAATACAATCACACCCAGGTTGATATTCATTTTACGGGTATCCATCAAGACTGGATTCTTATACATTCTGGCTACTGTCGCCTGTGGTTCGGTGAGCAACATGGCATCCATCTCATTGTTGAGCAACATATTCAGGCGGACGATGACATCGTTGACCTGCACCTTAAAGGTCTTGTCATGCTTGAGTTTTACACTGTCGATGGCATAATCTGCCAAATAATCAGTAGCCGAATAACGGGTCATGGCTATCATCTTGTCTTCCAGTTGTTTGATTTCCTTCAGACGGGCTAGACGGTTGGTGATAAACTGCCAATAAGTATTGGTAGCGGCTACATATCTTAACGGCGTCCCCTTGCTGATGAGTCTTTCTGCACGTATCAGGTCGGTAATACTGCCTTCCACTCTACCTCTTGATAAAGCCGTGTCGCAATCCATCTGTGCCGTGTAGTATTTCAGTCGTACGTCTGCGCCGAGCGTATCAAACAGGTTTGCCTCTTGCGCCACTATCAATGGCAGACAATCGAGTGTAGGCATCACTGCCACCTTCAACGCCAGTGAATCATCCTTATACTGTTTCGCCCTTTCCTGTGCCGAGAGTCTCTGTTCTTCCTTATACGAACGTCCGCAACCGGCCATCAGCAGTGCAGCCGCCATGAACAATAAAATATATCTGACTTTCTTCATTTTGAATCTATGTAATAATCGGAGACAAAGTTAAGAAATAAATCTGTAATAACACCATATCTAATTGCAATTATAACCTATTTTATTTCGCCTTCCCGAATATTTATATTAATTTTGTGGCATTAATAATTGGAGTAAATGGCAAAAGACAAAATAGCTTACGTCTGTGACAACTGCGGACAGGAATCGTCCAAATGGATAGGTAAATGTCCCAGTTGCGGACAATGGAACACATTTAAGGAGATACGGGTGTCTAACGACACCGGTTCACAGGCGGCGAAATCGGCGGCTATGTCGGTGCGCTCGGCCATGGATGCGCAGAAGAAGAACCGTCCACTGTTCCTGCATGAGATTTCGGCCAAGGACGAACCGCGCATGGATATGCACGATGCTGAACTCAACCGTGTACTGGGCGGTGGTCTGGTGCCCGGTTCCATCGTTCTGTTAGGCGGAGAACCCGGTATCGGCAAGAGTACACTTACCTTGCAGACCATCCTGAGGATTCCCGAACGCAAGATTCTGTATGTCAGTGGCGAGGAGAGTGCGCATCAACTGAAGATGCGTGCCGACCGTATCGAGCATCCAGAGAACACCAATTGTCAAATTCTCTGCGAGACGTCGCTCGAAAATATCTTTGCGCATATCAAGGAAGTACAGCCCGAAATGGTGATTGTGGATTCCATCCAGACGATTTCCACTGAGGATGTGGAGACCAGTCCTGGAAGTATCACACAGGTAAGGGAATGCGCCGCTGCCCTGTTACGCTTTGCCAAGACAAGCGGTATACCGGTCATTCTGATTGGACATATCAACAAGGAAGGTACACTGGCCGGACCGAAGATACTGGAACATATTGTAGATACCGTGATACAGTTTGAGGGCGACCAACATTATATGTATCGTATCCTGCGCTCCATCAAGAACCGTTTCGGCAGTACATCCGAACTGGGTATCTATGAGATGCAGCAGTCGGGCCTCAGACAGGTGAGCAACCCTTCGGAACTGTTGCTCACGCAAGACCACGAAGGACTGTCGGGCATTGCCATCTCTTCGGCTATCGAAGGGGTTCGACCGTTTCTCGTTGAGACACAGGCACTGGTTTCATCAGCTGCATACGGCACGCCTCAGCGTTCGGCTACAGGGTTCGACCAGCGACGGTTGAATATGCTTTTGGCCGTACTGGAAAAACGGGTGGGTTTCAAACTGATGCAGAAGGATGTGTTTATCAATATCGCAGGCGGACTGCGGGTCACCGACCTGGCCATGGACCTGAGTGTGATAGCCGCCGTCCTGTCCAGTAATGTGGATACGGCCATCGAGACAGGCTACTGTATGGCAGGAGAAGTGGGACTGAGCGGCGAGGTTCGCCCCGTCAACCGCATCGAACAACGTGTAGCAGAAGCGGAAAAATTAGGATTCACACACATGATTATTCCCAAATATAATCTACAGGGGTTCAACCATTCCAAATATAACATCGAACTGATTCCCGTCAGGAAGGTGGAAGAGGCTCTGAGAGCCTTGTTCGGATAATATCAAGATAGAATATGAAAGATTCAGTTATTATAGTAAGCGGCGGTATGGACAGCATCACCCTGCTTTACGACAAGCAAGACAGTATTGCACTAGGTATTTCGTTCGATTACGGAAGCAATCACAATGCGAAGGAGATACCATTCGCCAAGATGCACTGCGAACGGTTGGGTATCAGGCATATCACCATCAACCTCGACTTCATGCACCAATACTTCAAGAGTTCTCTGCTCGACGGTGCCGATGCCATACCCGAGGGTCATTACGCCGAGGAAAATATGAAATCGACGGTAGTACCCTTCCGTAACGGTATCATGCTGGCTGTCGCCGCCGGTGTGGCAGAGAGTAACGGACTGAAAAATGTACTGATCGCCAATCATGCAGGCGACCATACCATCTACCCCGACTGCCGACCGGAATTTATTAACGCCATAGACCAGGCCACACAAGCAGGAACATTCGTCAACGTCAGAGTACTCGCCCCTTATACCAATATATCCAAGACAGATATCGCCAAGAGAGGCAAAACACTGGGTATCGACTATACCGAGACATGGTCGTGCTATAAAGGCGGTGACAAACATTGCGGCAGATGCGGCACGTGTGTAGAGAGAAAAGAAGCCCTTGCCGGAGCCGGAATAGAAGACCATACCGAATATGAATAGAATATTTGCAAAGTAGATATTACATTTATTATAAATCGGTGCGAAAAATAGCAAAAAGATTATATCACCTTATTAATAAATAAAATAATTTGATTAACTTTGCACTGCGAGCGGCGAAGGATGTTTGTTTCTCGCAATTATAATAACGATTTATTATCAGTATTTAAATATTAAAAAAGTATGAAAATCGATCAATTCAACTTTGCCGGTAAAAAGGCAATTGTACGTGTGGACTTTAATGTTCCATTGGACGAGAATGGTAATGTAACTGACGACACTCGTATCCGCGGTGCTCTTCCTACTCTTAAGAAGGTACTCGCAGACGGTGGTGCTCTTATTATGATGAGTCACATGGGTAAACCAAAAGGTAAGGTTAACCCAAAGATGTCACTGGGTCAGATTACAGAGAACGTAGCCAAGGCGCTCGGTACTCCTGTTAAGTTTGCTCCTGATTGCGCTAAAGCTCAAGAGGCTGCCGCTGCCCTGAAACCAGGTGAAGCTCTGTTGCTCGAAAACCTACGTTTCTATCCTGAAGAGGAAGGTAAACCGGTAGGTATCGAAAAGACTGATCCTGCTTACGACGACGCTAAGAAAGCAATGAAGGAAAGTCAGAAGAAATTCGCTAAGACTCTCGCTTCTTATGCAGACGTATATGTTAACGACGCTTTCGGAACAGCTCACCGCAAGCATGCTTCTACAGCTGTCATCGCTGATTCTTTTGATGCAGATCACAAGATGCTCGGTTTCCTGATGGAGAAAGAAGTAAAGGCTGTAGACAACATCCTCAGCAATATCAAACGTCCTTTCACAGCTATCATGGGTGGTTCTAAAGTATCAACCAAGATTGGTATCATCGAGAATCTTCTGGGTAAAGTAGACAACCTGATTCTCTGTGGTGGTATGACATATACATTCGCCAAAGCTCAGGGTGGTAAGATCGGTAAGTCTATCTGCGAGGATGATAAACTGGATTTGGCTCTTGACATTATCGCCAAAGCTAAAGAGAAAGGTGTCAATCTGATTCTGGGTACCGACTGCGTTGCAGCCGATGACTTCAAGAACGATGCCAACACTCAGATCTGCCCTGCCAATGATATTCCTGACGGATGGGAAGGTCTTGATATCGGTCCTGATACCATGAAGGCTTTTGCTGACGCTATCGAGAATGCCAAGACTATTCTTTGGAACGGTCCTGCCGGTGTATTCGAAATGGACAACTTCGCCAAAGGTTCTCAGGCTATCGCTGAATCTATCGCCAAGGCTACTAAGGAAGGTGCTTTCTCTCTTATCGGTGGTGGTGACTCTGTCGCTTGTATCAACAAGTTTGGTATGGCCGATCAGGTTTCTTACATCTCTACCGGTGGTGGTGCTCTTCTCGAGGCTATCGAAGGTAAGGTACTTCCAGGTATCGCTGCTATCAACGGATAATCCGTTTATTTCAATATACAAAAAAAGCTGTCGAATGATTTTCGACAGCTTTTTTGTTTCTGTATATATACGAATGGTTTATTTCTTCTCCAGTATGTTGGGAAGATGGAACATATAAGACTTGTCGAACACTTCCTTCACATTATTGATTTCGAGGAACGTGGTACCGCCACCTTCGCCGAAACTGCCGCTCAGATATGCTATTTTATCCTCTTCGTTGATATATCCCTTCTGACGGAGCATACGCAGCGCAGCCATAAAACAATCCTGAGAATCCATGTGCTCATGCTGATATACCGGTATGACGCCATAACTGAGGGCAAGCAGTCGCTGCAGTTTCTCGTTGTAGCATATCGCAAGAACAGGATGCGGACCACGGAACGCTGCCAGATTGCGGGCGGTTCGTCCCGTACTGCTATCCGTAATGATACCCTTGACGCCCAGTTTTTCAGTGGCATCAATGGCACTTTTCGCCAAAAACTCAGTTACATTACTGTTCTTACTCAACGGCACTTCGATGTCATTCTCCCTCATCTTGTCTTTCTCAGCCTGCTCGGCGATCGCAGCCATCGTGGTCACAGCCTCAACGGGATATTTGCCCGAAGCCGTCTCACCGCTCAGCATCAGTGCGTCTGTACGGTAATAGATGGCATTGGCGATATCCGTTACTTCAGCACGTGTAGGACGAGGATTATTGATCATCGTATGCAACATCTGTGTCGCCACGATAACCGGTTTCTTGGCCTGTACACACTTGCGGATAATCTGACGCTGGATACCCGGTATTCTTTCGATAGGCACCTCGATACCCAAATCACCACGGGCTATCATGATACCATACGAAGCCTCTATAATCTCATCGATATTATCCACGCCCTCCTGATTCTCTATCTTCGATATAATCTTGATATCACTATGATGTTCATCCAGAATACGTTGCACAGCCAACACATCCTCACGGTTGCGCACGAACGAATGGGCTATGAAATCTATATCCTGCTCGATAGCAAGCAGGATGTTCTTCTTATCCTTTTCTGTAAGGGCTGGTAAGTCTATATGCGCCCCAGGCACGTTGACACTCTTGTGCGAACCCAGTTTACCGTCGTTCTGCACTTCCACGATCAGACAGTTACCTTCTTTTCCGACAACCTTCATATCCAATTCGCCGTCATCGAAGAGTATATCGTCACCTACATTGACATCCTCCGCAATATTCGGATACGACAGATTTACCTCATCGTGCGTGGTATCCTTGTCCGGATTTCCATATATTCTTACCTTCTCACCGATTCTGTACTGTATCGGTTCATCGTTACCCGTAGAACGCACTTCCGGTCCTTTCGTATCAATAAGGATACCGATATGGCGAGATACAGCGCGTGTATTACTGATGATGGTACGTATACCGTCGGCAGAAGCATGTGCGGTATTCATTCGTACCACATTCATTCCTGCATCAAATAATTCGCGTATAAAACCAGTATCGCACCTGCGATCACTTATTGAAGCTACAATCTTTGTTTGTTTCATTATCCAATGTATATTGCGTAAATTTTAAATAGTAAGTTGCAAAGTTAGATAAAAAATACTGAAACTAAACATCGCATTTTTATTTTTTTTGTTAAAAAGTTGCACAAGTTACAAATTATTACTACTTTTGCATATTAACAATAATAAAAACAACTTTAACATCATAAAAGCCTATCGGAAGATTATTACTTTAATAAACAAAAAAAGTAAAGATAATGAAAGAACTTAATAGTTTAACCGACGAACAGTTGGCGTTATTATATGTTCAAGGTAATAATCGTGCATTCGATATTTTGTTAAAGCGAAATCAGACTAAACTTTTTTCGTATATACTATTTGTCATTCGCGATGAAGAAAAAGCCAATGATGTCTTTCAGGAGACATTCGTCAAAGCCATTACCAAGTTACACGAATCTAAATATGCCGACACGGGCAAGTTCAGTGCCTGGCTCATGCGTATCGCCCACAATGTGATTATGGACGCATTCCGTTCCAACAAGAACAAGCATATTGTCGATACGGATCCTGAGAATGACTTGTCCAACATCAGCAGTGCCCAACTGCAAGACGGTAATATCGAAAACCGTTATGTGAACGAACAGATATTGCGCGACGTACGTAAGTTGATGGATTTTCTGCCCACCTCTCAGCGTGAAGTGGTTTATATGCGTTTCTATCAGGAAATGTCGTTTAAGGAGATAGCCGACACCACAGGCGTATCCATCAACACGTCTTTAGGTCGTATGCGTTATGCCATATTGAATATGAGAAGACTGGCTAAAGCGAACAATGTCGCTTTAGAAATGTAACTCTCTCAGCGCATGTATCGTACTCAACGGGTCGGTACTGTTGAATACATAAGAACCGCTTACCAGTACATTGACGCCCGCCTTGACAAGTCGAGGTGATGTTTCTGCCTGTACACCTCCATCCACTTCAATGAGGGCATGACTGCCGCTTTCATCTATCATTTTACGGAGCCGTACTACTTTCTTGATGGTGTTCTCGATAAATTTCTGACCACCGAATCCGGGATTCACGCTCATCAGCAACACCATATCCACATCCTGGATAATATCTTCCAATACGCAGACCGGCGTAGAAGGGTTCAGCGTTACGCCGGCTTTCATCCCGGCAGCATGTATCTCCTGTATGGTACGGTGCAGATGCGTGCACGCCTCATAATGTACATTCATCATCATCGCTCCTATCTTTTCGGTAGCCGCGATATATCTCTCCGGATGAACAATCATAAAGTGGACATCGAGCGGTTTCTTACAAATTTTGGACACAGCTTCCATCACTGGAAAGCCGAACGATATATTGGGTACAAAGACACCATCCATGATATCCAGGTGAAGCCAGTCGGCCTCACTCCTGTTGATCATTTCAATGTCACTCTGCAAATCAAGAAAGTTTGCAGCCAGTAATGATGGAGATACAATTGTTTTCATTTCTTTTTCTAATTCAGACAAAACGTTTCCGTTTTACCGTTTATACATATTGTACGGTAGGTGTAGGCAATCTGTCGAATAAGATTCAGCGTCTTTTCAGACGGCTGGTGTTCGTCGGATGTAAAATGTTTCATAGGCTCCTTTCAATATTACTTTAATTCATTCACCTAGAAAACGTACACCTACCATGATTATTATATTATTCTACGTGAAAATTCTCTAAATTATGCATGCCGTTTACGAAGTCGCGCGCAGACATTCTTTTCTTGCCTGCCAACTGCAATTCCTGGATGCAAAGAGCACCTTTTCCGGCTGCTATGATCATATTGCCTTTTTCTATTTTTATATTGCCTCTGTCCTGGTCCTGATCATCGACGACTCTCGAATCAAAGATTTTAAGCACCTGTTTTCCGCCTTCCCCGTCTGTCAGTTGGGTCCATGCTCCTGGATAAGGTGACAGTCCGCGGATGAAATCGTGTATCTGCTGCGCCGGTTGGTCCCAGTCTATCACACAGGTTTCCTTAAATATCTTCGGTGCCTGTTTCAGTTGCTTGCCGGTATCTATCATTTGCTCCTGCGACAACGATTCCACCTGTCCATTGCCGGCAATAATCTTGTCGATGGTCTCTATACATACATCAGCACCCAGTTTCATCAGTCCGTCGTACACCACTTCCACATTATCCTCCTCCCCTATCGGGAACGGTTTCTGCATGATAATCCGTCCGGTATCGATATCCTTGTCTAGAAAGAAAGTGGTGACGCCTGTCTGCTTCTCACCGTTGATTACGGCCCAGTTGATCGGGGCAGCTCCTCTATACTGCGGCAACAGGGCGGCATGAACATTAAATGTACCCAGTCGGGGCATCGACCATACGATTTCGGGTAGCATACGGAATGCCACCACCACCTGGAGGTCGGCCTGATAACCGCGCAACTCTTCCACGAACGTTTCATCCTTCATCTTTTCGGGTTGCAGCACAGGGATATCGTGCGCTATCGCATATTGTTTCACATCCGACTGTTGCAGTACTGAACCGTGGCGGCCTACAGGTTTGTCGGGTTGTGTCACGACAGCCACGACATTATATTTTTCTTCTATCAGTCTTTGTAATGTTCCCACCGCGAATTCCGGTGTTCCCATAAAGACGATTCTGAGATTTTCCTTATTCAATGTCATAATTACTGGTTCTGAATGATTCATTTATGATATAAAAGTTAGTCTTCACTCATATCCGCCACCATCTTACGGTACATACTGTATACTCTTTCGCGGGTGATATATCCTATCAACCGTCCGTCATTGGCGAGTACCGGCAGCAGATTCGCATTCGTCTTATCGAATTTTTTCACCACATCTTCCATCGGGTCGTTTTCTCCTACGGTAGCCGATGGTGGTGTCATCAACTGGCGCACCTTAAACCGGTGATACAGTTCGATACGGAATATCACCTGTCTTATCTTGGTGATATCCACCTCGCCCAACATTCTGCCGGCATCGTCGAGTACTGGCAAAAAACTGGTACGGCTCATACTGATTGCATTGACCAGTTGACCGAGTTCCATGTCCGGATTCACCGCTGTGTATTCTTTCTCTATCACACTGTTCAGGTTCATCAACGTCAGTATGGCACGGTCGGTATGGTGTGTAATCAGTTTACCCTGTTTGGCAAGTCGCATACCATATATACTATGGGGTTCGAATATGATGATTGTCAGATATGCGCAGACACTGACGATGATAAGAGGCATAAATAACTGATATCCGCCTGTGATCTCGGCAATTAGGAATATACCTGTTAGCGGAGCATGCATCACACCGCTCATCACACCCGCCATACCCAGAAGGGCAAAGTTTTTGTCGGGTACATAGACGCCTATCTTATAGATGTTCCACAGACGGGCAAACAGGAAACCGCCGAAGCAGCCGATAAACAGACTAGGTGCGAAGGTACCACCACAACCGCCACCACCATTGGTGGCACTGGTCGCGAATACTTTCGACAACAAGACGAAGGATATATAGGCAATCAACAGGTTATTATGTCCATAGAACACCGAATTGTTCAGTATCACATCCCAGTCCATCTCCGTCTTACCGTTCAACAGCAGGTTGATGTCACGGTATCCCTCACCGAACAGGGAGGGGAGGAAGAAGATCAGTAAACTAAGTACCGATCCACCTATTGCCAGTTTGATATACGGATGCTGTGCCAACTTGGCAAATACATTCTCGCATGCCGTCATGGTTCGTATGAAGTACAGACTGACCAGTCCGCAGAACACGCCCAGCAGTATGGTAGCCGGCACGCGGTCTATCTGCCACGGTGCATCGAGCGTAAAAGTAAACAGAGACTTAGACCCCATAAAGATATACGTGAAGCAAGTCGCCGTGACACTCGATATCAATATCGGCAGCAACGACCCCATGGTCAGGTCTATCATCAGCACCTCAAGCGTGAACACCAGTCCCGCGATAGGAGCCTTGAATATACCGGCGATGGCACCGGCGGCACCACAACCCACGAGCAGCATCAATGTCTTGTTGTCAAGTCGGAAGAGTTTGCCAAGGTTGGAACCGATGGCAGAACCTGTGAGGACGATAGGAGCCTCGGCACCTACCGAACCACCGAAACCGATGGTGATGGCCGATGCTATCACCGAACTCCAGCAGTTGTGCCCTTTCAGTCTGCTCTGTTTGGAACTGATTGCATAGAGGATACGGGTGATACCATGACTGATATTATCCTTGACCACATATCTGACGAACAGACTGGTGAGATAAATACCGATTACCGGGTAAACCAGATACAACCAGTTGTATGTATTGGATGCAAACGAACTCGTTAGCAGCAGTTCTATCTGATTGATGATCCAATGCAGGGAATAAGCGGCGATGGCAGTAAGCAGACCGATTACGAAGGCAAGGATAAGAACGAACTGATGTTCGCTGATACGTTCCTTACTCCAACTGATCAGTCGTTGTAACCTACTTTCCTCGTTGTCTATGACTGCTGATACGGGCATTATTTTCTGATGATATTAACTTGTCCGTCTACCGACAGTTTGATAATACTCGACGGCGTATGCGGTTGATGTTCCTGTCTGCGTGTCCAGCATACATAGTCTACGGCATCGAGTATCTCCTGAGAGATATCCGAATAATTGGCGGCTGCCGGTTCTCCACTCACGTTAGCCGAAGTGGAGACGATAGCCTTCTGAAATCTGTAACATAATTCCTTGGAAAAAGATTCCTTGGTTATTCTCAACGCGATGGAACCGTCTTCGGCTATCAGGTTAGGAGCCAGATTCACCGCCCCGTCCAGTATCACCGTCGTCGGTTTGGTGGCATATTCCAATAAGTCCCATGCCACATTGGGCACCACCCGTACATATTTCTGCAGACGGGCATCCGAGTCGACAAGACATATCAACGCTTTCGAGTCGTCCCTATGCTTGATCTTGTACACCTTAGCCACCGCTTCCGCATTGGTGGCGTCGCAACCTATACCCCATACCGTATCTGTAGGATAAAGAATGGTTCCGCCATTCTTCATCACCTCTATCGCCTGTCTGATGTCATCTTCCTGTTTCATGATTTTCACCTGATTTATTTCTAAAACTCGCTTGTAAAATGGAACTTGATATGTTTGAAGTCGGTCTGGGCCATCTGCAGCACATAACCGCTGTCGGCCAAGAACACATCCCTGCCGTCCTTGTCTACTGCCATATACTGATATTTACGTTTCTTGAAGCTGTCCAGTTCTTCGGCATCGTCACTCTCTATCCAACATGCCTTATACAGATGAACCGGTTCCCAGCGGCATTTCGCATTGTATTCGTTTTCCAGACGATACTGGATGACCTCAAACTGCAACTGTCCCACGGTACCAATAATCTTACGGTTGTTGAATGTATTGGTGAACAACTGTGCCACACCTTCATCCATCAACTGTTCTATACCCTTGTTCAACTGTTTTGCACGCATCGGGTCGTCGTTCTCGATATACTTGAACATTTCAGGACTGAACGACGGAAGTCCACGGAAGTGCAGTTGTTCTCCATCCGTTAGCGTATCGCCTATCTTGAAGATACCATTGTCGGGCAGACCCACGATGTCACCCGGGTAAGCCTCTTCTATCGTACTCTTGCGCTGCGCCATAAACTGTGTAGGCGAAGAGAACCGCACGGTCTTGCCCAGACGGACATGCAGATACGGTTGGTTACGTACAAACTTACCACTGCATATCTTGCAGAACGCGATACATGAACGGTGGTTCGGGTCGATATTAGCCGTTATCTTGAAGATGAATCCAGTAAATTTCGGTTCTTCGGGATTCACTTCACGCTCTTCTGCCTCAGTAGGTCGTGGACTCGGCGCTATCTGCACAAAACAGTTGAGCAGTTCCTGTACACCGAAGTTGTTAAGGGCACTGCCGAAGAAAACCGGAGCCACATCGGCGTTACGGTAATCCTCTACGTCAAATTCAGGATACACGCCATCCACCAGTTCCAGGTCCTCACGCAGTTTGACGGCATCATCACCGATACGCTTGTCCAGTTCATCACTGTTCACGTCCACCTCCACCTTCTCCGTCACACGCTGCTTGTCAGGTGTGAAGAGGTCGAGCTTATTCTCATATATATTATATACTCCCTTAAACTTGGCACCCTGATTAATAGGCCATGACAAAGGGCGCACCTTGATTTCCAGTTCCTGTTCCAGTTCATCGAGCAGGTCGAACGGGTCCCTACCCTCACGGTCCATCTTATTGATAAAGATGATAACCGGCGTCTTACGCATACGACAAACCGTCATCAGTTTGCGGGTCTGTGTCTCCACACCCTTTGCACCGTCGACAACGATGATAGCCGAATCTACGGCGGTAAGCGTGCGGAACGTATCCTCCGCGAAGTCCTGGTGACCAGGTGTATCCAGAATATTCACCTTATAACCCTCATAGTCAAATTCCATCACAGAAGTTGACACCGATATACCACGCTGTTTCTCGATATCCATCCAGTCAGACGTAGCCGTTTTCCTGATTTTGTTGTTCTTCACTGCACCAGCCACCTGAATCTGTCCGCCGAAGAGCAGGAATTTCTCGGTCAGTGTAGTCTTACCCGCATCCGGGTGCGAAATGATTGCGAAAGTTCGTCTTCTCTCTATTTCGTTGTTCATTCTTGTTTTTTAATTATTGATGATTAATTGCTTCACGCATTTTTCAAGACTTTCTTCCCAATACGGGATTTCTATCTGATATGTCTGTTTGATTTTGGTCTTATCCAGTACACTGTATGCCGGACGTGCTGCCGGTGTAGGATATTCCGAGGTATGCAACGGTCTGACATGGCATGTCCCTATACCTGCGATACGGTGTATGGCCTTGGTGAAATCGTACCAACTGATAACGCCCTCGTTTGAAAAATGATAGACACCCGGCACGATACCTTTGTTGATGGCTGTCATAATCACGGTAGCGAGATCGCCTGCATAAGTAGGCGAACCGATCTGGTCGAATATCACGCCCAGTTCAGGTTTCTCTTTGCCCAGACGTATCATCGTCTTAACAAAGTTGTTGCCGAAAGTGCTATACAACCAAGCCGTACGTATGATCATTGTATTCTTGCAAAACTTACTCACGCCCAGTTCACCGGCCAGTTTGGTAGAACCATATACACTGTCGGGGCACGGCGTATCCGTCTCAATATATGGTGTATGTTTCGTTCCGTCGAAAACGTAATCGGTGGAAATCTGTATCAGCCATCCGCCGCGCTTCTCAATGGCAGCAGCCAGATAAGCAGGCGCCTCTGTGTTCAGAAGCGTACACAACTGTTTGTTGGATTCAGCCTTGTCCACTGCCGTATAAGCGGCACAGTTGACAATACCGTCTATATTGTTTCTATTCACGAAATCACTGATAGCCAACTGATTCGTAATGTCCAGTTCGGCCACGTCCGTATTAAAAAAAGTATGTTGGGGATTCTCTTTTTCCAGCAATTGCATCTCGTTACCCAACTGTCCGTTACAACCTGTAATAAGTATATTCATAATATAACCTATTTTAAAAATTATTTATCCGATTTGAATAGTTCACCGTTTTTGTCTTTAAAGTAGTAATCGTTCAGCATCCCTACGAAAGTGGTCATCTCCTTGACGGCATGTTCCGTCTCGGTACTGATTTCCTTCTTCTGCAATCTGAGCATCATCACCCCATATAGAGCATCAAAACAAGTCTCTATTTCATTTTTGTCCTTGTTTGCACCGCGGTTGCGCAGTTCTACAATAAACGGCAGCACCTTGTAATACTCCGAACCGTAGAAAGGGAAATCGGCACTGTCGAGCAACTGGTTATGCAACTCTATCAACTGCTGCAGAACCACCTTGTTAATCTGAATATGTCCTCCCTCACGACATCCTTCCTCGTTCATCATCCGGATCAGATTGCCATACCAGTCGGCCACCTCGTCCTTCTGTTCGTCATTATAGTCGAACCTGCTGATATATTCGCGGCGGATACGGGACAGACTACAGTCATAAGCCCTGATCAGATCCTCTATCTGCCACATATACAACAAATATTCCGCGATATTCTTTTTCCTTAAATTCTGTGATATAAACATTTTCTTATTAATGATTAAAATGAATAAACAATACGGTTCTGCCGTTTTGCCTTATTAGCTAGTAGAATGTATACAGATTGAATGCCGTTCCAACGAAGAACACAATAGAGAATATGATTACAACGCTACCTATTATCTTATTAATCAGCAAGATACCCTTATCATCAAATTTTCCTCTCACCTTGTCGATAAGCCAAGTCAGTCCGAACCACCACATCAGTGCCCCGACGACGATACATAAGTATCCTGCCGACATCTCTAGCGAATGGTCTGGTTTGATGAATGTAAACTGGGCAAAGCATGCCATAAACAAGAAGATAATCAGGGGGTTGGAGAAGCAGACAAGGAAAGCAGTCACACCGTTGTGCACCAAGGTGCCACGGCCATTTCCACTTTGATGGATTTTCTTCGTAGGGTCCGATTTATAACAATAAATACCGAACATCAGCAACATGATACTGCCACTCAGTTTGAGATAAAACATCGTCTGCAGGTTGTTGATAAAGTCCATCACGAAACTCATTCCGAATCCTGTTATCAGTGCATATATGATATCACTGACGGCAGCGCCGATACCGGTTACGAAACCAAACCATCGTCCTTTGTTCAGTGTTCGCTGTATACAAAGTACGCCAACAGGGCCCATCGGAGCAGAGGCGATGACACCAATCATGATCCCCTTGATCATCAAATCCAAAATATCTATATGTATAGGAAACGGCATAACGAGTGCAAAATTGCTAAAAAATAATGAAAGATACAAATTTTGCCCGATAAATCTTTGCATGATTGCACATTTTTATTATCTTTGTAGCTCAATTATTCATTAAAACCAAAATAATATAAATATAGAATAAAATTATGAATACACAGGAAATCAAACCTTATGTTATCGGTCTTGACCTTGGTGGTACCAATTCCGTTTTCGGAATTGTGGACAGTCGCGGTGACATCAAAGCCACTACAGCAATCAAGACTCAAGGTTTCACCAACGTCGACGATTATGTTGACGCATCAGTAGAAGCATTGCAGATCATCATAGACCAGGTAGGCGGTATCGATAAGATAAAAGCTATGGGTATCGGTGCACCTAACGGGAATTTCTATAACGGCACTATCGAGCATGCACCCAACCTGAGTTGGGGCAAAGGTATCGTACCTCTCGCTAACATGTTCAGCAAGCGCCTCAACGGCATCCCGGTAGCTCTTACCAACGATGCCAACGCGGCTGCCATCGGCGAAAAGATATACGGTGTGGCACGTGGAATGAAGAATTTCATCGTCATCACGCTCGGCACCGGTGTCGGTTCAGGTATCGTCATCAACGACCAACTGGTATACGGCAGTGACGGGTTTGCCGGCGAACTGGGCCATGTCATCATGCGTCGCGAGAACGGACGTAAGTGCGGCTGCGGTCGTACCGGTTGCCTCGAGGCATACTGTTCGGCTACGGGTGTGGCACGCACAGCGCGCGAGATGCTCCAGACGACAGAAGAGCCTTCGTTGCTTCGTGAGATGAAAGCCGAGGACATCACATCTCTTGATGTATCCATCGCAGCCGGAAAGGGTGACAAACTAGCCAAAAGGATATTCGACTTCACAGGTCAGATGATGGGTGAAGCCTGCGCCGACTTTGCCACGTTCTGCAGTCCTGAAGCCTTTATTTTCTTCGGCGGACTGACCAAGGCTGGCGACCTGATTATGAAACCTATCAAGAAAGCCTACGATGAGAATGTGATGAACATCTTCAAAGGCAAAGCCAAGTTCCTTGTCAGCGGACTTGACGGCAGCAGTGCAGCCGTGCTCGGTGCCAGTGCTGTAGGTTGGGACATCTAACAGACATTTATTCATTGATCATATCAGATATGAAGGTCGGACACTTTTACAGTATCCGACCTTTTTATTTATAAATATTTTGCCGTTTCGATAAAAGATATTATCTTTGCACCGATTAAGGCTCGCCTAGTACGCGATTAAAAGGGAAAGAGGCGCAAATCCTCTACTGTCCCGCAGCTGTGAGTTCCTTTATATTCTTTCAACGAGAATCCACTGTCATCCAAGTATGGCGGGAAGGAGTCGGGAGATGGAACGAAGTCAGAAGACCTACCTTATTATATATGCAAGCTGAAGTGCTTCGATGAAAGGCGCAAGAGGCAATAAAAGAGTTTTTCAGATATCCATACGGTTCGGGTAGCCGTATCCATGTCTTTGCATATCGTTTCGATTTCTGTGGTAACGACGTGTATTGTTATATAAGTTTATTTAGAAGCAGGGTGTATCCGTGAGGATGCGCCCTGTTATTATGACAGATTCTTTTACCTACGGTTTGAAAATAAAAAAATAAACGTCACAATGTAACGGCATTTCATAAACTGTTGACGACCAACATGTTAATGATTGGTAACAACGGTCGTAAACGTCAGAAAACTTCATACTGACGTCACACAAATCAGTGGCTCAGTCATACAAATCAGCTTTATCAAAGAATCAAATCGGTGAGTTGGTACAAATTTTAGGCCTAAAAATGTTGCAAAAGCGATGGGGATGAAGAGCTATTCCACTGATTTCGGATCATTTTTAGACCTAAATTTTCCTCAAAAGCGGTGGCTTTGCCATTCAAAAGCGGTGATTTTCAAGAAAAAGTCAGTGATAACAGATGGTCAAGTTGATATCCCTCATTTCCACGTCGCGCGAAAAAAATTGCACGCAAGGATATTTTTTTTCCGCGACGCGCAATTTTTCTCGCACGACGCGCAATTTTGACAAGGTGGAGGATGGGTGGAGGTTTGGTGGAGGTTCTGAAGCTCCACATTTTTTTCAAATAGATATCTATCAGTATTTTACGAAGGAATTTTGTCTCCGGGTGGAGGATGGAGGTAGAAAACGAATTTTTTTTCAGAAAATGTAAATTCTTGTCTTATGTCAAAAGTGGTTGACTCGTTAATTGTTAATTGACAATATAGGTTGTCGTAAAA
>NZ_CALMHT010000003.1 GCF_937863835.1 uncultured Prevotella sp. | reverse complement strand
GTCGAATAGTTCCATCTCTTTAAATTCATCGTGCAAAGTTACGAATAAGGATCAAATGGGATATTATCATCTCCCCGAAAAAGGTAAGCATCTCGGTAAAAAAAATATGTACATCGGCAAGAAAATATGTACATCGATTGATTATCAATAAGTTACAAAGGCAAAAAAATCACATTTTGTTTTCTTCGCGGTATTCGGAAGGGGATTTGCCGTATTTGGCCTTGAAGGCACGGCTTAGGGATGTGGCGTTGGCATAGCCGCAGACTACTGCCAGTTCACTGATCTTGCGGGCGGTAAGTGTGAGCTGACTGGTGGCGTGCTGTAACTTCTGCTCGCTGACCCATCCCGAGAAATTGGTATGGAGGGCTTCATACAGATAGTCGCTGAAATCATGACGGTCTACCTGAAGGGCATCTGCCACCTCGTCGAGGGTAGGGGTGCTCTGATACACGGGATTGTTGCATTCCTTGTCCGCCAGCCAACTGATCTGCTTGGCGATATGGGCAAATATAGCTATCTTCCGGGTTGCTGTCTCGGAATAGAGCAGGAAGTTGTTGTATACATACAGGGTTCTGCCTATCATGGCCGTCATCAGTATGTTGGCAATGATATGCGGCAGTATCTGCGGAATAAGGAAAGATATCATCATGCAGATGAGCAGGGCGGCGTAGATGGCGATGTCCATAATCTCATCCCTCCGCATGTATTTCCTCCTGGCGTTCTCCTCGTAGTTCTGTCTCCGATAATATGCGTAGGCATCTATCAACATACATATCATGAAGAGGAAGCATACGATGACGACGGCCATAAATGCCAGTCTGCCCACAAAGATGACGTGCATCTCACCGTGACGACTGAATAAGATGTCGCTCATGGAATGGATTCTGACGTACCTGCCCGACAGACGGGTGACGAAATGTATGACAAGCATGATGGCGGGATACTGCATCAGTACAAACCATAACGAGAAACTGTGATGGTGGTTGCGCCCGAAATAGGCGGAAGAGAACATCATAAACGTGGTGAAGACCGCACATAACGTGCAGATGGGAAAGGTGGCGAGCACCTCTGCACCCTGAGGGGTGATGATATCGTAAGACGAACCTATGTGGACGGCGAGCATGATATAAAAAGTGATAAATGAGCGTCGGCGCAATTGAAAAGAATCGTCGTTCATCAATCTGGCTCTGCCGTACATGAATATCAGCATCGCAAAGATGGTCAGTAATAAAACCGTATTGGTTATGTAAAACACAGTTGTCATTCCTATCGGCAAAAGTACATAAAAAAGTTTATCCTACCAAATCATCGGGGGAAAAAATGCGGATGATTTTTTAGGTCCAAAACTCTTGATTGCCGGTCTTATGCATTTCGCCCCCACATGCCGGACAGGTGTGCATGTTCCATATCCTGATCCGATCGCTGCCGCATCTGAGGCATAGTCGGTTGACCTCCGAATTGAATGACGGCGCGACATCACCGATAACACCGCCGACGACAATATTCTGTATTGTATGACATTCGGGACATGACATGGCTGTGATATGTTGGCCGAACAGGCCCCGTCCCTCGTATATCTCAGCTTCGTATCCGCATTGTTCGCATTTATATTTTATTTTCCATGCCATGACTGTTATTTTAAAAGTGAACGATAGAAGTCCTCGTACTGTCGGGACACCTGGATGTAGTCGTGGTACTTGCTTACATATTCCTTGCTTTGCCGTTTCAGAGGGGCGATACGTTCGGGATGCAGCACAATCTGTTCGAGTTCCTGATAGACACTTTCTCTGTGGGGTTGTACATTGATAATAGGGCGCAACGTTTTCTCTCCGATCAGTTCGTATTGTTCTTCTTCGCCGCCACCCACATCAATGATGCCTTTCGACATCGCCAACAGGGAGTTCATGGAAGGTGTATAACTGTATAGTTGGTCGAGTATCAGATCGCATCCATCCATGAGGTGCTGATATTCATCGAAGGGAACAGACTCGGCCTTGACCAGTTCCGCCCGATCTGGATATTTACGGATGATATCTTCGGCGGCAGAGAGCATGATGTCTGTGCCTTTGTATTCATTGCGTTCCCTGTTGATGCCGATGAAAATCCTTGTTTTGCCGGATGGGTTCCTCTCTTTCATATCTAGGGAAGAATGGATGGGGAAGGGGATATATACCGTCTTGTCGGGAAAGACTGGGTGATAGCAGGTCCAATATTCGTACAGACCTGTGATGATGCCGTCACAATCATCGGCTATCATCACGTTCAACCTCTCTTTGGGTGAGTCGGTCCAGTCTCTGATCTCTTTTCGGGCGTCGGCAGTATCCCTCAGTCGGTCGCCGATATTAAAATCACTATATTTAAGGTGCCTTTGATGCACGCAGGTGTGAACCCAGTAATAATCCATTCCGAATCCGCAAAGTATGACTTTCCTGTTGTGCTTCCTGAGGAATCGGTAGATAGCGAACAGTCTTTCCGCTTTCAGTTCCAGAAACATAGGGTTGATCAGTTGTACGATGTCATACCCCTCAAACCTGTTCAGATGCATGTAAAAACGCGACAGCAGCCGGATGCCGCCCCATTTGGTATACGTACGGCTCATATCGACATCACGTGGATAGTCTTTCCAGAAGTCGCCGTTGGAAGCCACTGTCACCTGGTGCCCGAGAGCCTTCAGACCTTCGCCTAATGTGTGGTGCACATTACTATATTCGCCTAATAACAGAATCTTCATTTCTTTATGAGTGGCAGTGTCTTGATGAGCAGTTGCCTTCCTTTCTTATAATTGATTATTTTTCTGAACCATTTATATTTTGTGGTGTAGTCTTTGTCGGGTAACGGAAAGAGTTCCCTTTTCCTCAGTCTCTGGAGTCTTCTGTCCAGATGGTGTTCAGAACGGGTCAGTATGATGATGTTGTAGATATAGTCCATCGTCAGTTGGGCGATGCGTCGGTTGAGCGCCACTTGATCAGGGGCAGGTATCGTGGTCGACAGTTCATACAGATGATAGAGTACTATTTCCGTGTCGTTCAGGCGCTTCATGACATTCCGGGCGCTTTTATGATGCGTCACCGAATGATGATAGTTCCGGTAATAGTAGGCTTTGGATTCGGTAGGTATCACATTTTCAGCCCTGAGGAACAGTTGAGGCGTAAACTCTTCGTCCTCCCCATAGACGATACCGACAGAAAAATGCAACTCGCCCAGTATGTTGCGCCTGAAGATATACTTGCCCACCGAAGAATGCAGGTTGTTGTGTTTCATGTATTCGGAACCGCTCACGGAACAGTCGGATGATACGGACGGGGATTTTGGGTTCTCGTCGTGGAATGAGAAGGTTACGATATCGGGATTCTTGTATCTGACAAGATCAAGACAGTGCTCGTATTCATTCTGTATGAGATAATCGTCACCGTCGACAAACTGTACGTAATCACCCTTGCACAGTTGCAGACCTATATTCCTGGCGGCGCTCACACCACTGTTCTTTTGTCGAATGTATATGATCCTGTCCTGATAATCCATCAGTTCATTGATGGGACAACTGTCGGAACCGTCGTCGACCAGGATGATTTCCCTCTCCGTTTCAGGCAGGGACAGCACCAATATGCTGTCGATACATTGTTGCAGCATCTTGACAGGCGTATTATAGCATGTGACTATAAAACTTACCAGCGGTGTCTTAACTTGTTGAGTGATATATTGATTTTGCATAGTTTTTTGATTCCTAAAATATTTAATAATAATAACTTGGTTTCGCTGATCAAGGATGTCGTGGAATGAAGGTTGAATGGAAATTTCATCACAGGTATTGTCGGTTCATCGCCTGTCATCCGGCAGACATCCATCTGGATGTTGAGTATATCTGCATAATACGATTTCAGACCAACATCCCTTTCGCGGGATTCGAAATCTCTGAGAATGCTGATATGCGACTGGAGCAGCATGTTGAGCGTGTGCCCGTCTGCGGTGGAGGTAATGCCTTTCCCGTTCGCACAATAATAATATCTGCCTTTGTCTGTCGTGGCTATGATATGCGTTTCACGTAACAGATGCCATAGGGTGGGCACGTCTTCGAACAGTATCCCGACAGGATATCTCACATTGTCGAAGAGCGTCTTCCTGTATATTTTATTCCATGCGTATGCATGCTCGTAGGCGCGGCATTTCAACCAATAGTCGTGCCTGTCGCCGTATTCTTGCGGGTGGAAACGGAGCATACGTTGCTTCTTCGTCCCATAGAAGAGGAAAGCGGGATATTCCAGTATGTCGTATTCGGGATGAGCCGCCAGAATGCGCATTAACGGTTCCAGTGTACCGGCCTCGAGATAATCGTCGGAATCGATGAAGGTGACATAGTCTCCCCGGGCTATCGCGATTCCCGCATTACGGGCGTCGCTCAGTCCTCCGTTCTTCTGATGGATGACTGTGACGCGCTGGTCTCCGGAGGCTATTTCATCACAGAGTCTGCCACAACCGTCGGGAGAACCGTCGTCCACCAGAATCAATTCGTATTCGGTGAGCGACTGCCGCAGGACACTCTTGATACATCTGTCCAGGGTGTCTTCGACAAGATAAACAGGGATGATGATACTCAACTTCATATTGCAAAGATAATATAATAAGTTGATAACAAAAAATCAAGTGGCAAAAATAAGATAAAAAGTAATAAACGGACAAAAATGACGTTAATTAATAACAATATGACAGATAAGGAAAAATCATATCATCATATACTGAAATGCATCAGTGTCTTCGGTGGCGTACAGGGACTCAATATCCTGATAGGACTGGTACGCAACAAGATCGTCGCCGTGCTTCTGGGACCGGAAGGTATGGGACTTATCTCCTTGTTCAATTCTACGCTGAATCTCGTATCCAGTTCCACTAATTTAGGAATCACATCGAGTGCGGTACGTGAGATTTCTGGTGATTTCGACCGCCAGGATTCGGATAGAATAGAAAATACGGTTAAGATCGTACGCTCATGGAGCTTTCTTACTGCCCTGGTGGGAATGTTGTTGTGTATGGCTTTCAGTCAGATACTCAATGACATCACGTTTACATGGGGCGACCATACCTTACACTTCGTTCTGCTTTCACCAATTATCGCCATGCTGGCGGTGACGGGTGGCGAAACGGCTATATTGAAAGGTTTAAGGAAATTGCGACAACTAGCTAAGATACAAGTATATGCAGCATTGATAACACTGGTCACGACGGTTCCTATCTACTATTATTACGGAGAGTCGGGTATCGTACCTTCACTTCTGCTGTTCTCGTTGATATCGATGTCGCTGACCATTTATTATTCATTCAGACTCTGTCCCTTGAGAATATCCTTTTCGCGCAGTGTGCTGAGTCAGGGTTCGGGTATGGTAAAACTAGGCATCGCTTTTGTCATGGCTGCCATCATGGGCAGTGGGGCGGAGTTTGCCATCAGGACTTTTCTTAACCGTACGGCATCTCTGGATGTGGTAGGACTGTACAATGCAGGTTTCATGATGACGATGACCTACGCCGGTATGATTTTTTCGGCTATGGATACGGATTATTTCCCACGGTTATCTGCTATAGGCGATAACAGAACAAAACAGAACAATACGGTCAACAACCAGATATCCGTGTCGGTGTTGCTTATCTCGCCGCTTCTCGTAGCTTTCATGTTGGGAATGCCTTTCATATTGCCTTTGCTGTTCAGTGGAAAATTTATGCCGGTCATCGGGATGATGCAGATTACAGTCATCGCCATGTTCCTGAGGGCGGTCAAGTTGCCTCTCGCCTATATCAATATCGCAAAGGGGAATTCCACTGCTTATATGATATTGGAGGGTGTATGCGCCATTGTGCAAGTGCTCTCCGTCATATTGGGTTACCGGTTAGGTGGTCTGACGGGCACAGGTGCCGCCTTGTTGGTCACAGGACTTTTCGATCTGATTATGCTGATGGTGTACACAAACATAAGATATGGCTATTCTATGTCAAAAGCAGTTGTGGCAGTGGTTTTGAGTCAGTTGCCTGTCATCCTGTTTTCTTATGCGGTGACATTCTATCATGTCTGCTTATGGTATTGGATCATCAGTTTTATGATGACAGTGGTCAGTTCTTTCGTTTCGTACTATTTATATAGAAATACGTCAAGAATTCCATCATAATACTTCCCGTATCTATATTGTTCAAAATGAAATTTAAATTGGTCATAAATCACATTATCTATTAAATTCCCGTTAAACCGATATAAAAAACTGTCACAATTCTTTGTTATTTCATAATATTTAGTAACTTTGTGGCTGTTAAATGTGAAATAGTGACACTGATTATCGTCGCCATATTGATAATAGGTTATGTTCTCATTGCTACGGGTAACGTAACCAATGTGAACAAGGCTGCTGTGGCTATGTTCATGGGGACGGTAGGTTGGGTACTGTATATATGCTATGGAACGGATTTCGTGATGAGCCAGCATCCGCGTGAATATACGGATTTCCTTGCAGGCGCAGTCCCGACAAGTGTGGCGGTCAAAGAATATATAGCCCAGAATATTTTTCTCAAATACGTAGGCAAAGCCTCGGAGATCGTTATGTTCCTGCTTGCTACGATGACAATCGTGGAAATATTGAACAATAACGGTTGCTTTGATTTCCTTTCACAATGGATGCGCACGCGTCATAGTCATAAACTGCTATGGATGATGTCGGTCATCACGTTTATCATGTCGGCCAATCTGGATAATCTCACGACAACGACCATGATGCTCGTCATTATGCATGATTTGCTGCATAGTCGCCGTCAGAGAATCATTTATGGTTGTGCTATCGTGCTGGCTGCCAACTGCGGCGGCGCCCTGACTGTCATCGGTGACCCTACGGGACTGGTATTGTGGAATACGGGTGCCGTTACGGCAACTAATTATTCCGCTGCATTGGCCTTGCCGTGTATCGTGGCGTGGATTGTACCTACCTACCTGCTGGGCCGCAGTCTTCCCGAAACGCTGGATGTGGAATGGACGGCCATGCCGTATCGCGGTGATGACACCAATCTCAACCGTTGGCAGAGGCTGCTTATGTTTATTGTAGGAATAGGTGGGTTGTGGTTTATACCGACATTCCATAATATAACCAAATTAAGTCCGTTCCTCGGAGCGCTTTGTGTATTGTCGCTGTTGTGGATAGTCAATGAGATCGTCAACCGTAAATTGATGAACGCCGACCAGATGATACAGCGCCGTATGCCGAGAGTGCTGCAATACGGAGTGATACAGATGATGCTTTTTGTGATGGGTATCATGCTCGCAATAGGTGTGGTACAGGAGACGGGAGCCATCGCCGTATTGTCGGAGTGGTGCGATTATAACATCCATAATATATGGATTATGGGCATCATATCCGGACTGATCAGTACGGTGCTGGATAATTTCGCATCAGCGATGAGTTTCTTCTCTTTATATCCGATATTGGACCATAGCATGCTCAACCGTCTGGCAGACAGCGATTATATGTTATCTTTCGTACAGAACGGATTGTATTGGAAGATAGTGGCATATTGTACAGCTGTAGGTGGCAGCATATTGTCTATCGGTTCCGTTAGCGGACTGGCGTTGATCAAGATGGAGAGAGTACATATCGGGTGGTACCTCCGTAACTTCGGAGTGAAGGTCCTTATAGGCTGGCTGCTCGGTCTGGCAGTGTTGTATTTACAAACAAACATATTATAAAATAGGTAAAAGGAGAGTTTTATATGGCAAAGATTAAGACAATTGGAGTATTGACATCCGGTGGAGATGCTCCTGGAATGAACGCTGCAATACGCGCTGTGACGCGTGCCGGTATTTGCAACGGCTTTAATATCAAAGGAATCTATCGTGGTTATGATGGTTTGATCAATGATGATATCCAACCATTTACCACAGAGAATGTAAGTGGAATCATCCTGTCGGGCGGTACGATACTGAAGACAGCCCGCAGTATGGAGTTTATGACTCCCGAAGGTAAGCAGAAGGCTTATGATAATCTTGTCAAAGAAGAAATTGATGCACTTATCGTAATAGGTGGTAACGGTTCTCTGACAGGAGCGCGCGATTTCGCGGAACAGTTTGACGTATGCTGCATCGGCCTTCCCGGTACAATAGACAATGACCTATATGGTACCGACTCGACTATCGGATATGACACGACCATGAATACGATTGTGGAGTGCGTGGACCGTATCCGTGATACAGCGCAGAGCCATGAACGTATTTTCTTCGTTGAGGTAATGGGTCGTGATGCCGGTTTTCTGGCACAGAACAGTGCCATCGCCAGTGGAGCGGAGGCAGCCATCATACCTGAAGACTCAACAGACGTAGACCAGTTGGCCCGCTTTATGGAGCGAGGTATCCGCAAGAGTAAACGAAGTTGTATCGTTATCGTGTCTGAGAGTCCCAAGTGCGGCGCACTTTATTATGCAGACCGTGTACGCAAGGAGTTCCCTGATTATGATGTACGTGTGTCTATTCTCGGCCATCTGCAGAGAGGCGGTCGTCCGTCTGCACACGACCGTATCCTGGCCAGTCGTACAGGCGTAGGCGCTATCGAAGCCCTCATGCAAGGTCAGCGTAATATCATGGTCGGTCTGCGCAACAATGAAGTGGTATATGTACCTTTCAGTGAGGCGATCCGTTCTGATAAACCGTTCGACAAGTCACTTATAAAAGTTCTGGACGAACTAAGTATATAAAAAATATCGATATCTCTTTATTATTGGCACATTTGCGAATAGAAACGCAAAAAGTTTTGCCGGAATAAGAATATTTGCTACTTTTGCTCAATGTGAGATTATTAACGAATTAATAAATAATGCTTATGTCACAAATTAATGGACACATTTCCCAGATTATCGGACCTGTAATCGATGTATACTTCGATACGAAAGGTCAGGATCCTGAGAAAGTGTTACCTAAGATTCATGAAGCCCTGAAGATTGCCCGTCCTGATGGCCGTGAACTTATTGTCGAGGTGCAGCAGCACATCGGCGAAGACACGGTTCGTACAGTGGCGATGGACAACACAGACGGTCTGCAGCGCGGTTTGGAGGCCGTTCCGACAGGCAGTCCTATCGTCATGCCATCGGGTGAGCAGATCAAGGGACGTATGATGAATGTAATCGGGAAACCGATAGATGGTATGCAACCATTGGATATGCAGGGCGCTTATCCTATCCATCGCGAACCGCCTAAGTTTGAAGACCTCTCCACCCATAAGGAGATGCTTGCAACCGGTATTAAAGTCATCGACTTGCTGGAACCTTATATGAAAGGTGGTAAGATCGGACTTTTCGGAGGTGCCGGTGTAGGTAAGACGGTGCTTATCATGGAACTTATCAACAATATCGCCAAAGGGCACAACGGATATTCGGTATTCGCAGGAGTGGGAGAGCGTACCCGTGAAGGTAACGACCTCATCCGTGATATGATTGATTCGGGTGTCGTCCGTTATGGTGATAAGTTTAAGAAAGCCATGGAAGAGGGTAAATGGGATTTGTCTCTTGTCGACCCTGAGGAATTGCAGAAGAGTCAGGCTACCCTGGTCTATGGTCAGATGAACGAACCGCCTGGTGCACGTGCTTCAGTGGCTCTTTCCGGACTAACCGTAGCCGAGGAGTTCCGTGATCACGGAGGCAAGAACGGCGAAGCTGCCGATATCATGTTCTTCATTGATAATATTTTCCGTTTCACTCAGGCCGGTTCTGAAGTTTCAGCACTGTTGGGCCGTATGCCTTCAGCCGTAGGATATCAGCCGACGCTAGCGAGTGAGATGGGTACAATGCAGGAGCGTATTACTTCTACGAAGAAAGGATCCATCACATCCGTACAGGCTGTATATGTGCCTGCCGACGACTTGACCGACCCGGCTCCGGCTACCACATTTACACACCTCGACGCTACAACAGAGTTGAGCCGTAAGATTACCGAACTAGGTATCTATCCGGCTGTAGACCCGTTGGGATCCACATCACGTATCCTCGACCCTCTGATTGTAGGTAAGGATCATTACGATACCGCACAACGGGTCAAGGAGATTCTGCAGCGCTACAAGGAATTGCAGGATATCATTGCCATTCTGGGTATGGATGAACTGAGCGATGAGGATAAGATTACTGTCAACCGCGCACGCCGTGTACAGCGATTCCTCTCTCAACCGTTCACCGTAGCAGAACAGTTTACCGGTGTGAAAGGTGTGATGGTACCAATCGAAGAATGTATCAAGGGATTCAAGATGATTCTTGACGGAGAAGTAGACGACCTCCCTGAACAGGCATTCCTCAATGTAGGTACGATAGAAGACGCTATAGCCAAAGGTAAGAAGTTGCTCGAGGCAGCAAAAGCATAATGATTAATCTGTACTGATATGAGCTTGAAATTAAGAATCGTTTCACCCGAAAAGGTAGTTTTTGACGGTGATGTGGAAAGTGTACTAGTACCGGGAACCTCAGGTTCTTTCGAGATACTTACCGACCACGCCCCGATCATATCCTCTTTGCAGGAAGGTAAAGTGGAATATGCTACCAAAACAGGGAAGGAACAGTTAGCCATTATCGGCGGTTTTGTAGAAGTTCAGAAAAATGAGGTTCGCCTCTGCGTAGAAAGAAGAATAGACAATGAATAAGGATACAGTAAGCGAGATAAGTAAACGATACATCCAGCAGAGTCTGTGGTTAGTCATAGCCTTAGCACTTTGCGCTATCGGATGCCTTTCATATTTAGCAGCCTATACAGACCGTCCGCTGATGACACCCGAACTTGTCATTACAGTGGTCTATTCCATTATTGTTCTGTATGTTTATGGACTCAGTTGGAAGTCAGTCGCCAAGTCGTCACCGAAGAACCTTACCAAGTTTTATATGGTGGCGTCGGCATTGCGCATGATGACCGCTGTGATGGTTGTTGTCGTATATTGTATGGCAGTCAGAGTATTTATAGACATCCGCAATTTTGTGATCATGTTTATGGTATTCTATCTCGCGACACTCGTATTCGATGTGATATTCTTCGCCAAAGTAGAGAAAAACAATAAAATAGAAAATTAATATGACAAGATTAAAACAATTGCTTCTGATATTGATGCTGATTCTCGTAGCCGCCCCTTCGCAGGCAGCGGAACCGGAGAAAAAAGGGATTGACTTTCAGGGCACTTTGTGGGGTCATATCAAGGATTCTTATGAGTGGCATATTACCAACATCGGTAAGACACCTGTCATCATCAGTCTTCCTGTCATTGTAAAAAGTTCCACAGGCTGGCACTTCTTTCTGAGCAATCAGTTTGAAGAGGAGAAGGATGCCAAAGGCAATCGCCCCGGACCTTACGGACTTTATATTTCAGGCAGTAAAGACCATGAAAACAAGATCTGTGAAACAGTAAACGGTGCAGAGGTAAGACCTCTTGACATCTCTATGACCAAGACGGTCGTAGTACTGTTTATCGATGCAATATTGTTGCTGGTATGTGTCTTGGTTCCAGCACGTTGGTGCAAGAAACATAAAGTAAATGATCCGGCTCCGAAAGGTTTCACCGGATTCATGAGTATGTTTATCATGTACATTTATAATGATGTGGTAAAAGCATCGCTAGGCAAGGAGGCCGACAAGTATGCCCCATACCTGCTTACATGTTTCTTCTTTATCTTCATAGCCAATATGATGGGTGTGATGCCGTTCCCACCGGGAGGCGGCAACCTGACAGGAAATATCACCATCACTTTCTTCCTTGCAATATGTACGTTTATCATAACCAACATAACAGGAACGAAAGCATACTGGAAAGATATTTTCTGGCCGGAAGTACCAATGTGGCTGAAGATACCGGTACCACTGATGCCATTCATTGAATTCTTCAGTATCTTCACAAAACCATTGGCATTGATGATTCGTCTCTTTGCCAATATGATGGCCGGTCATGCCATAGCCATATCGCTTACTTGTATCATTTTCATCATGTTCGGAGTAAATGCGATAGCTGGTTCGTCGATGACCGTCGTCAGTGTTGCGATGAGTATCTTCATGATGCTCCTCGAAGTTCTTGTATGCTTCATCCAGGCATTGGTATTCACCATGCTTAGTGCAGTGTTCATCTCGCTCGCCCATGTAAAGGAAGAGAAAGCCGAAGCTTAACAATAGTTTCGCAATCAAATAAAGTAAATAAACAAAAAGAATAATAACTTAAAAATTTAAAGACTATGTTATCATTATTATTAGCAGATGTTGCTATCGCAAAGTTTGGTGCCGCTGTAGGCGCAGGTTTAGCTGCCATTGGTGCAGGTATTGGTATTGGACGTATTGGTGGTCAGGCTATGGATGCTATGGCACGTCAACCGGAGAAGATGGGCGATTTACGTTCAAGTATGATTATTGCGGCAGCTCTTGTCGAGGGTGTTGCATTCTTCGCTGTCATCATCGCATTGTTAGCACTGTTCGCATAATTTTTCATACAGCTTATGTCATTATTAATTCCTGATAGCGGTTTGCTGTTCTGGATGGCCCTTGTGTTCATCATTGTACTGGCAATCTTGTGGAAGTGGGGATTCCCCGTCATCGTAAAGATGGTAAACGACCGCAAGGCATACATTGATGAGAGTCTGCAGAAGGCTCACGAGGCCAACGAGAAGTTAGCCAATATCCGATTAGAAAGTGAATCCATGCTGCAGGAGGCACGCGAGAAGCAGGCTCAGATTCTGAAAGAGGCTGCCGATACCCGTGATGCCATCGTACAGAAGGCACAGGATAAAGCGAAAGACGAAGGTGCGCGCCTTCTATCAGAAGCCAAGGCTGAGATAGACGGTGAGAAGCAGAACGCCATCCGCGAGATTCGTGCCCAAGTGGCTGAACTGAGTGTTCAGATCGCCGAGAAGATACTTCGCCAGAAGTTAGATTCCGACGATAAGCAGATGGATATGATTGACAGATTGCTGGATGAGGTCTCTGTTGACGATAAAAAGTAATTGATTATGGATTTAGGAGTAATATCGGTAAGATACGCCCGGGCATTGCTAAAAAGCAGTGCTGAGGCTAAACTGGAAGATGAGGTGTATCACGAGATGCAGACTCTGGCAAAGAGTTATATCAGTGTTCCCGAACTGAGGTTTACGATAGACAACCCTATGCTTGCCAAGGATAAGAAAGAGGACATACTGATCACTGCTTGTGGTGGAAAGGTGACCGATCTTACAGCCAGCTTTATCAAGTTGGTCTTGGGCGAGGATAGAGAGAATACCCTGCAATTCATGGCTAATTCGTATATCACTCTTTACAGACAACAGAAGAATATCACCCGCGGAAAACTCACTACCGCTGCTGTCGTATCGGCTGCCACCGAGCAGAAGATGAAACAGATGGTAGAAAGTAAGACTAATGGAACTGTGGAGTTTGAAACCGAAGTAAATCCTGAAATAATAGGTGGATTTATCCTTGAGTATGATACATACAGACTGGATGCAAGTGTGCAAAACCAATTGCGTACGGTACTGACACAGCTTACGAAATAATTATTAATTAGAATTATTAATAGAACAAATGAAATGTCAGATAAAATAAAACCAAGCGAAGTATCTGAAGTTCTGCTCAAACAGTTGCAGGGTATCAGCAGTGGCGAAAAGTTCGACGAAGTGGGCACCGTTCTCCAGGTGAGTGATGGTGTGGCTCGTATCTACGGACTGCGCAATGCCGAGGCCAATGAATTGCTGGAGTTTGAGAACGGAACGATGGCTATCGTGATGAACCTCGAGGAAGACAATGTAGGTTGTATTCTTCTGGGTACGACATCCGGTATCAAAGAAGGTATGGTCGTTAAGAGAACGAAACGTATCGCCTCTATCCGCGTCAACGATAACATGTTGGGACGTGTCATCAATCCTCTGGGTGAGGCTATTGACGGTAAGGGGGATATAGATCTTGCTGAGTCGTTCGAGATGCCACTTGACCGTAAGGCTCCTGGTGTTATCTACCGTCAACCGGTAAAGGAACCTCTGCAGACAGGACTGAAGGCCGTCGACTCAATGATTCCTATCGGGCGCGGTCAGCGTGAACTTATCATCGGTGACCGACAGACTGGTAAGACTGCAATCGCTGTTGATACGATTATCAACCAGAAGAGTTTTTACGAAGCAGGGAAACCTGTATATTGTATTTATGTGGCTATCGGTCAGAAAGCATCTACCGTCGCTGCCCTCGTGTCTACACTCAAGGAGCATGGCGCGATGCCTTATACCATTATCGTAGCTGCTACCGCTGCCGATCCGGCAGCTATGCAGTATTATGCACCATTCGCAGGTGCCGCTATCGGAGAGTATTTCCGTGATAGAGGTTATTCAGCCCTGGTCGTTTACGATGACTTGTCAAAACAGGCTGTCGCCTATCGTGAGGTATCTCTGATTCTTCGTCGTCCGTCAGGACGTGAAGCATACCCAGGAGATGTATTCTATCTTCATAGCCGTCTGTTGGAGCGTGCAGCCCGTGTCAACGACCAACAGGAAGTTGCCGAGCAGATGAACGACCTCCCCGAATGTCTCAAGGGACATGTAAAAGGTGGCGGTTCTCTGACAGCCCTTCCTATCATTGAAACTCAGGCTGGCGACGTTTCCGCATATATCCCTACCAATGTGATTTCCATTACAGATGGTCAGATATATCTGGAGACAGACCTGTTCAACCAGGGATTCCGTCCTGCTATCAACGTAGGTATCTCGGTCAGTCGTGTGGGAGGTTCTGCACAGGTGAAGAGTATGAAGAAGGTAGCCGGAACACTGAAGATAGATATGGCACAGTATCGTGAGTTGGAGGCATTCTCCAAATTCTCCAGTGATATGGATGCCGTAACGGCGATGACATTGGACCGTGGACGTAAGAACAACCAGTTGCTTATCCAACCACAGTACAGTCCAATGCCGGTAGGTGAGCAAATCGCAATTTTGTATTGCGGAACCCACGGACTGATGCGTGATGTACCTGTAGACAATATCCGTGAATGTCAGGATGCTTATCTTGATAAGTTGCGTTCTACTCATCAGGATGCCATCGACACACTGGGTGCAGGTCAGATCAATGACGATGTAACCAAAGTGCTCGAAGACACCATGGCCGACATAGCCGGACAATATAAACAGTAATAGCTTATGCCGTCACTAAAAGAGATAAAGACTCGAATAGCATCTGTCAACAGTACCCGTAAGATCACGAGTGCCATGAAGATGGTCGCATCATCCAAACTGCATCATGCACAGGTGATGATACAGAATATGCTGCCTTACGAAAACTTGCTTGAACGCATACTGAAATCGTTTCTTGCAAGCGAGGCCGATGCTCAGACCGTACTGAGTATCGAACGTCCCGTAAAGCATGTAGCACTGGTCGTCTATGCATCCAACAGCAGTCTTTGTGGTGGCTACAATGCCAATATCATCAAGATGATGTTACAAGCTGTGGAAGAGTATAAAAGTCTCGGCAAGGAAAACATCCTGATATATCCTATCGGACGTCGTGTTGCCGAAAAGGTGGCGAAACTCGGATTGCAATCAGCAGGTGATTATGTTGAATTGGCTGACAAGCCCAACTCCGCACAGTGTGTAGAAGTCGCCCAGGATATTGTAAATAAGTTTGCTAAGGGAGAACTGGATCGTGTAGAACTGATTTACCATCACTTCAAGAGTGCAGGATCTCAGGTCCTTACCCGTCGTACATTCCTTCCAATCGACTTATCCGAAGATTTCACAGCCGACAACGACCGTGACCTAACTTCGAATATCACGACAGCCAAGGCGCAGGAATATCTGAAGAAGAAGAAAGCTAAACAGGAGAGACACACGGAAGAGGCTGTTCCTCTCAATGACGACTTCATCGTAGAGCCGGATCTTGGGACAGTACTTACAGAACTGATTCCTAAGTTGCTTCATCTGATGATTTATACCGCCCTGTTAGACAGTAATGCTTCTGAGCACGCTGCCCGTATGGTGGCCATGCAGACCGCTACTGATAATGCGGATGAACTGCTCCGTCAGCTCAACCTGCAATACAATAAGAGTCGTCAACAGGCTATTACCAATGAATTACTTGATATTGTAGGAGGCTCGGTTAACAACTAAGTTCTTACATCTATTCATCATAACAGGGGATTTGAATATAACCATATCATTCAAATCCCCTGTTTTTTTATTGTCCTATGAGACATCCTCCGATTTCTCGGGGATGATGGAATCTATAGATGTTTCCTAAAAAACTGTAGCATGCGTTCTTGAGCCTTGACCGGACAACTGTGCGGGATATCCCATATTTCAGTTTCCAGTTGGTTTTCTGCATTCTGACTCTTCCATGTATCATGCATGATGGAAAAAGCTTTCTTTACACCAGCTACAGGAAACAGTTTATCCTGTGAACCGTTGATGAACAGCATGGCTTTGGGACAGGCCAGACTAGCTATGTGAGGATAGTCAAGCCATCGGCGCAAACCCGGAAAACAGTTGGCAAAACCACCATTCTCGGTACGATTGTATCTGAAACTCATCTGTTCGTCTGTAGACACCATCCAACAGATGGCTACACCCACTTTGATACGGTCGCTCAGTGCCGAGAGCATCCATGCGCGGTAAGCACCCATGGAGCATCCCATGCATCCGATACGTTTCGCATCCACTTCAGGCATACTTGCCAGATATTCCGTTCCGCTGATATCATCATAAGTCATATAGGCGGAAAGATCGATACCATACATCATCATGTTACCGGCTATCATATCATAGCGGTCGCGCAAGGCACCTTCCTTTTGTCCGCGCTCACCCCACATCGGGGCATCGGCAGAGAATACCACATAACCGTTTTTTGCAAGATAATCACCTACAAACTGTCCCCCATAGAGTTTGTCGGCCCATTCCTTGGCATCCTTAATCACCGATGAATCCTCTATTGCTAAAGGACGAATCATCTTTTCCTTACCGATAAACAGATGGGCACCGTGATCGTGTAAAGCATTGATAGCAGGGAACGGTCCTTTACCATCAGGGATGAGCACGTAGGCAGGAACGGTATAGTATCTGGATAGACGAATTTCAATCTTCCTTGCCTTATAACCGTCACGTTGTTCTTCGGCCAGTACTTTTATATCGTATCCGTTGGATGATGGCGGCGGCGGTGTCAGCATACAGTCGAAAACTTTCTGCCGTGCCGTCTTTTTCCACTGATTAAATTCTTTTATTTTACTGTTTCCCCATGCCAATGGATAGGTGAGGTCGGCAATCAGGGAATCGGCATACATGGGCAGATTCCTATTGAATTCATATTTATCGCGTTTTTGTGCCTGACCAGTGGTGACGATACCACATATTAAGTAGATGATGCAAATAATTTTTCTCATAGTTTATTTATTTCAATGACTGATTGATAACGGAGAACATTGCGTTTTATTATCTTATTGATCTATCACGGAACGGATCATTATATTTTTTGTATCTTTGCAGAGATGATTAAGATAAAACTTGTAATAACATGTTTTTTGCAATATGCCGTCATGGGTGCTTATTCCACATCATTGGGCAGGTATCTTGTCAATATCGGTATGGGCGACAGGATAGGATATTTCTATGCGATGATGGGTGTGGTTTCTATCGTTATGCCTGCTATCATAGGTGCCATAGGCGACAAATGGATTCAGGCTCAGCGCTTATTGGGTATCTGTCATCTGTCGGCTGCTGTGATGATGCTGTCGGCAGCGTATTACGGTTATCTGTACGAGGCAGACAGTCAATTCGTTTTCCTGTTCGGGTTGTATAGTTTGAGTATCGCTTTCTATATGCCTACGATCTCTCTTTCCAATTCTGTGATACTTGATATATTGAGCGATTCGGATGTGGACATCGTCAAGAACTATTCCATTATACGTATGTTCGGTACGATCGGTTTTATATCAGCCATGCTGATGGTTGATATCCTCGGTATGCAGACTAACTATATGCAACTTGTAGCTTCAGGCATCATAGGAATCCTTCTATCTCTCTTTACGATTGTCTTACCGCATTGCCGTTCTAAGAAGAATCAGAACGATAAACAAGGTCTGTTCCAGTTTTTGGGGTTGAGTGCATTCAAATTATTCAGATATCGGCAGTTTGCCATATTCCTGATTTTCTCCATGCTCCTTAATATCTGTCTACAGACCACCAACAGTTTTGCCAATACGTTCTTCAATAGTTTTGCCGTCGTACACCAGTATGCACATACGTTTGGTGTAAACCATTCCAATATACTGATGTCGTTCGGACAGATGAGTGAGACGGTTTTTATGTTTCTCTTGCCTTTTATCATGAGGCGTCTTAACATCAAGACCGTGATGACCGTTTCCATGCTGGCATGGGTGATACATTTTAGTCTGCTCGCTTGTGGTAATCCTGGAGACAGAATGTGGATGTTTGTTGTGGCGATGATACTATACGGTATGGCTTTCGACTTCTATTCCATTGCCGGTACACTGTTTGTCGACGAGGTGGCAGGTGGAGGGATGCGTGCTACAGGACAGGGACTGTACATGATCATGACGGGAGGTTTCGGAACGATGATAGGAACAATATGGGCACAGATGACGGTCAGCTGTCAGACGATACCGATGAAAATCGCGGAAAATAGTTATACGATAGGTCACTGGAGTACGGTCTGGATGGTATTTGCTCTCTTCGCATTTCTGATATGTGCTGTTTTTGTCTTGATCTTCAAACCCAAGAAAGTTATACTTTGAATGGAATATTTATTTCGTAATCTGTTGATATTTCAATAATAATGATTACTTTTGCCTAAATGATTAAAAACGTATGTAACAATGGAAAAAGATAAGAAAATGACAAGTGTGCTCCCGTCGGAATGTACATCTATTATGGTTGGTGACAAGATGACCGATGACGGTTCGATGATGTTTGGCCGTTCAAGCGATTTTGATGCAATGATGGGTATCAACTTTGAAGTGCACGAAGATACAGAGTTCGGTCCTGAAGAGTTTGTCGCAAAAGATAGTAAATTTTCTTGTCCATTGCCGTCGGAGGCATTGGGATATACAGCATTGCCCGATTATCAGTTTCCTGGTGAATGGGGTAGTGCAGGCTACAATACGGCAGGCGTGGGCATGAGTTCCACGGAAACGATATTCAGTAGTGAGAAGGCTTTGGCGGCAGACCCTTATGTCGCAGACGGATTGGCTGAAAACTGTACTTATAACATAGTACTTCCTTATATACACTCAGCCCGCGAAGGCGTGGAACGACTAGGTATGTTAATCGAGAAATACGGTTCGGCAGAAGGTTTCGGAATCGGTTTTATCGATGATAAGGAAATATGGTATCTGGAAAATGCCTGTGGACATAAATGGCTTGCTTGTCGTATGCCTTCTGATTTTTATTTCGTGACTGGCAACCAGAGTCGTTATCGTGATTATGATCCGGACGATAAAGACAACTTCTTGGCTTGCGCCGATTTGATTGAGTTTGCTGAGAACAACGGTCTTTACGATCCCCGGCAGGGCAAGTTTGATTTTCACGAAGCATATTCGCGTGATGAGAAACTGGACACCACCTACAATTATCCACGAATATGGGGATTGCAGAAGATATTCTCACCATCCCTGCAGAATGATGTTACCCGAAATACATTCCCTGTATATGCAAAGTCGGAAAAACCGATCAGTGTCAAAGATATGCGAAGTGCGTTCCGTTTCCATTATAATGATACGGAGCATGATCCTTATCTGCATAATAACGGCAAGGAACCGTATCGCCCGGTATCCATTTTCAGAACCACTCAGACTCATATCCTACAGGTTCGTCGAGGATTGCCCAAAGAGATAGGATGCCTTTCATACGTTGCCTTGGGCATGGCCGATCTGGGCGTATTCTTACCAATCTATCAAGGGGTGAAGAGTTTTCCGCATGCTTATCAGATAGGGAATAACCAAGCCGATAATGATTCAGCCTACTGGAAATTCCGCAAGGTAATGACACTGGGAATGATGAATTACAATGCGTATGCTCCTATCATCAAAGATGCATATCACAAACTGGAAGAGGAGAACGACCAGCGACAGAAAGAGATGGAACAGGAATATTTAAGTTTATACCTGACAGAACCGATGAAAGCAAAAGATATGCTTCAGAAGTTTTCCGACACGCTACTGACCCATGCCCTTACCGTTGCGGATAAGTTGACAAATGAAATCTTTACCCGTCTTACACAGGATGTGCAAAAGGAATACTTGTTTCACGGGGCGTAATCATAAGACAGTCCATATAATAAGCTAATCATATAATACAATGAAACAACTGATCTTCATCACGATGCTCGCGATAGCATCAACCGGCGGTTTCGCGCAACAATATTCACGACAGATTCCGGCTGATCATGCTGACATCCGTTACACCGGCCGTTTCAGTTTTAAGAACAAGAAAGCGCCATGTATGGTGTATCCCGGTTCTCAGATAGATGCGTCCTTTACCGGCACTTCTATTGCCATGAAAGCCAAACCGGGCAGCGGGTATTTTATGGTATCTATAGACAACGACAATCCTCTAAAGTACAATTTTTCCGACAAAGATTCGGTGATAACATTGGTGAAGGGACTGAAATCGGGCATTCATCATTGCAAGATCATGCTGGCTTATGAGGGATATCAGAGGCGACCTGAGTTTCGCGGATTCGTGCTCGACCATGGTGCCCGGTTGTTACCTTTTACAGATATGAACAGGTTGAAATTGGAATTCATAGGCAATTCCATTACATGCGGCTATGGCATTGAAGCCAGAGACAAGAACATTCATTTCAGTGATTCAACAGAGAATCATTACTACACTTATGCAGCCATCGCCACCCGCGAGCTTCACGCACAGAGTATGGTCGTGGCACGTTCAGGCATCGGGGTGTACCGTAATTACAACGGATCGAAAGAGGGAGATAAAGACGTGATGCCCCGTTGGTACGATTATACCTTATTGTATGATTCTACGGAAGTGTGGAACAGCAAGCGCTATACACCGGACATCGTTTGTATCAATCTTGGAACCAATGATCTCAGTACCCCCAATTATGATATACAACGTTATAAGAACAGTTATAAGACATTTGTGCAGCACATCCGTCATGTGTACCCCAAGGCAAAGATCGTGATGCTTACAGGCAGTATGCTAAATGGGCAACCTCTGAAAGAGCAGAAGTTGGTGCTTGATGAAATCAGGCAGGAACTGGGAGATGAACTGATATACCGTTTCGACTTTACACCGATGGACGGGTCTCTTGGATATGGTGCCGACTATCATCCATCTATGCTCCAGGCGCGTAAAATGGGTGCGGAACTTGTGGAATTTATCAATACAATCAGATAAAAATAAAATTTTTCATGTTTTTTATAGGGTTTTTCTTGTCTGAACAATCTTAGTTACAGAGAAGACAATAAATCAAGTAAAACTAAAAAATTATAGAATCATGAAAACAATTATCAGCAAATCAGTTTTGTTCATCATGGCAGTTATGCTTTTGATGGGAACAAGTCCGGTTCATGCGGACAATGGTAATATCGTTACAGTCAACGGTGTCGTAAAGACCTTGCAGAAGAAAGCCATCGAGAGTGCAAGTGTCAGAATCAAAGGCACGAATATCAGTACTGTTACCAATGAAGACGGAGAATTCGTACTCAAGGTTGACCGCGGTGTTAAGTCGGGCACTCTGATCGTGTCGCATATCGGATATACAAGTAGTCAGTATGCATATAATGAGAGTAACGCCAATGATATCACGGTCCTACTTACTCCTAAAAAGAACATGCTGGAAGAGGTAATCGTTCAGGCGGATGTTTCGCAAAACATTGTCAGACAGGCTATCATGTCCATCCCTAACAACTATGAATCCAAGGAGAGTCTGCTTACAGGGTTCTATCGTGAAACCGTACGCAAACGCAGTCATTTTATCAATATCTCTGAAGCCGTAATCGGATTGTACAAGACCTCGTATAAGGACAGAAATGCCGACAAGGACAGGGTACATATCATCAAAGGTCGTAAACTGTTGAGCGAGAAGCCTTCCGATACACTGTCTGTAAAGTTGCAGGGCGGTCCCAATCTGTCAAACTTCGCTGATTATGTGAAAAACCCGGATGACTTGCTCAACTTGGAAACACTGAACAACTATTATTTCAGGATGGAAAAATCGATCTATATGGACAACCGTCTGCAATATGTGATCAGTTTTGAACCGAAGACAAATCTGGAATACGCGTTGTATTATGGTAAACTGTATATAGACAAAGAATCTCTCGCTTTCACACGCATTGAGACATCTCTTGATATGAGAGACCGCAACAAGGTGACCCAGGCCATATTGAAGAAGAAGCCGATGGGGTTGAACTTCAAACCGCTTGAACTGTCATTCGTAGTGGATTACAAAGAACAAAACGGCAGGATGGCTCTTAGTTATGTACGTAATGAAGTAAAGTTCAAATGCGACTGGAAAAAGAAACTCTTCCATACCGAATACACCATCGTGTCGGAAATGGCTGTGACAGATATGACAGATAATGACGTAGAAAAGATATCATACAAGGAATCATTCAAGGATTATAATTCATTGTCTGATAAGGTAAGTTCATTCTACGACGAGAACTACTGGGGTGCATATAATATCATCGCACCAACAGAATCGTTAGACAAAGCTGTGAAGAAGATTGCAAGACAGAATGAAAAACTAAACGATAATAAATAGACCCATGGTTACCGATTTTCTTCTGCTCACCAGAATTAAGAATGGTGATGTGAAAGCATTCAAGAGTGTATTCGATCAATACTACATACCTCTCTGTTTGTATTCCACATGTATCGTCGGCGATTCCATGGAAGCGGAAGAAATCGTACAGGAATTGTTTTTCGTATTCTGGAAGAATAAGAGTCGGTTGCCGGTACTTCATTCTATTAAAGGATATCTTTATAATGCTGTAAGAAACGAGTCGTTGGGTTATGTCAACAAGAAGAATACGGAGAAGAAATATAGTGAGACCACAAGAAAGACGATGACTGAGAGTGGGGGCGACAATGATCCGCAACGCCTGCTTGAAGTAGAAGAATTACAAAACCTGATATCCCGAACATTATATACATTGCCTGAACGTTGTCGAAAGATATTCAATATGCAAAGGAATGAAGGTCTCAAATATGTTGAAATAGCCGACAGGTTGCAGATATCGGTAAAGACCGTGGAAGCCGATATGACAAAAGCATTGAAGATTTTGAGATTGGTCATAGAATCGTATTTAAATAACAAATAAAATGAATGATAAGGATTATAAGATAATTAAAGATAAAGCTTGGGAAAAAGTTTTTTTCAGGATGGAAAAAGAGGGGCTGGTGGACAATGACAACTCCCGGCGGTTTACGTCAATCCACATCAACAGATGGATCGTGGCATCAGCTGCAGCTGTTATACTGGCATTGATAATCGTGTCAATGCCAGGTAACAGAAAAGATTCATCACCGGCGCAGCATCTTGTTTCTCTGATGAACAATGACAATAGTCTTTCCCTGGTAAAGACGTTGGAGGACAAATCGGTGGTGTACCTTACAGGAAAAACCACTTTGTCATACCCAGAACATTTTGAGGCGAAAGAGAGAAGTGTCGTCCTTCGAGGTGATGCCATGTTTGATGTCACCCATAGTCCCGGTCGTCCTTTCCTGATTAAGACACGCCAGGCGATTGTCCAAGTTGTCGGCACCTGTTTTAACGTAAAAAGCAATAACGAACGTTTCGAACTGGGTGTGTTCAGGGGACTTGTCAAGGTCACCGACATCAAAACAGGAAGAATGAATAGGATAAAGGCTGGTGAAAAGATCATTATCGGTGACAAGGGCATCTTGTTATCTAAATCCGAAATGTCCGCGATGTCCAAATACAGCGCGTCTGTCAAGTTCAAGGACGAAACAATCGCGAACATTATCAAGGTTGTTAATGATAACAGTACAGGTCAGACGATATGTGTTTCCAAACAGTTGGCTAACAGGAGAATAACGGTATCATTTACCAATGAGACACCGGTTACTATTGCGCAACTGCTTTGTGCCACTCTCGATTCACATTATGAAATAAACAATCATGTCATAACCATTCAGTAAATTCTTCTTTATGAAAGGTCGGCACCGGATATTTATCCTTGTCATTCTTGTTTTCCTTACAACTATTTCAAGAGCTGACGATCAATACAACAACCTTGTATTGAAAATGCCGCGGTGTAAGGGTAGGGTCTATGAACTGTTGGATATGGTATCAAGGAAAATAGACAAAACCTTTATTTACGACAGTGATATCATAGATAACAACAAAAAAGGAAAAATAGAGAACGGCAGTTTTACGTTGCAGCAACTGGTGCGTAAAATAACAGGCGACAATAATTTGGAATTGAAGGATTTCGGCAGTCACCTCCTGATCGTAAGACAAACGTCCCATCCTATAAAACCGAAACAGGGCAAAGAACAGATCAAAGACTTTTCTGTATTGAAGGGACGTGTCATAGACAAGATCACACGGTTGCCTCTTGCTTATACTTCCGTCTACCTGATAGGACAGTCTATTGCCAGTGTAACCAACGGCGACGGTGAGTTTCGACTGGTCTTGCCCGACTCCTTGTCAAACAACGAAATATGCTTTTCTCATATCGGTTATATGCCGAGAACCGTTGAAGTGGAACTGTTGAACAGGCAAAACTGTACCATAGAATTGCAGGAACATGTTACGACATTACAGGAGATTGTCGTGCGACTGAACAATCCAATTGTACTTCTTGATAAGATGCAGAACGGAATCCGAAAAAACTATTCATCCGTACCAGTCTATTTTACTTCTTTCTATCGGGAGGGAGTGGAGAGTGATAAGAAGTTTGTCAAACTCAACGAGGGTGTCTTCAAGATCTATAAACCCTCTGTCCTGACTCACGAAAGCGACAGGGTGATGCTGTTGAAAAAACGAACTATCGTGAAACGTGATTTAGCCGATTCGGTAAATGCACGTATCAGGGCGGGTATTGATGCCTGTCTACAACTGGATATTATAAAGACCATGCCCGAATTTGTAGTTCCTACCAATATCAATTATAAATATTTCTCTACAGGTATCACCACGATAGACGGTCGTACAGCCAACATCATCTATTTCGAACAGCGGAACAACATCGACGACCCGCTATATTCAGGTGAATTATATATAGACTCGGATACTTATGCCCTGCTAGGCGCTAATATCGAAATCAATCCGAAGTATGTCAAGTCGGCTTCGGATATGTTTGTGGAGAGAAAAAGCAAACATCTTGTAGTGACAATGGAAAAGGTCTCGTATAGGATGAATTATAAACTATACGAAGGTCATTATTATACCAATTATGTACGTGGCGATATCTACCTCAATACCAAGTCGCGTAAGCGGATATTCGGTTCGTCTCACAAACATCTGTTTTTCGAAATGGCCACATGTAAGATAGATACCGCAAATGTAACTAAACTGCAGAAAGAAGAATCTTATTCCACCCGTAATATCTTCGAAGAGACCAGCTATCAGTATGATAATAGTTTTTGGGGCGATCTCAACATCATCCCTGTTGATGAGAGTCTGGAAAACTCCATTAACAAACTATCGATTAAGATAGAAGAGTCACAACTCCGTAACCCGTGATTACTTCCACCGCCACCGTTTTATTTTGTTGCCGACGAACACGATGGCATCCGTGAACGACTGCATGGAGAACGACTTGCCGATGATGATCAGTATCACAGCGGACAGTATCATGACAATGCCGATGGCCAACCGTTCGGTGAAAGCCTCACCGAAGATAGTGATACCTATAATGACAGCCGTGACCGGTTCCAAAGCCCCCATGATGGCAGCAGGCGTTGACCCGACCTCATGTATCGCTATGGTCATCATGACCAGAGAAATGATTGTTGGCAGCAATGCCAGTATCAGTGCGTAAAGCCACATCGACGGACTGCTCAGCCATTGCAGATGGTTGCCTGGCATCACGATTGAGAACAGACCGATAGCTATCGTCCCTATCACTGTGATATAGAAAGTGAGTTTTATTGACGACATACGCAGCGATGACTTGTTTACCAATATGATATACACAGCATACGTAAGTGATGAAAGCATCACCATCATCACACCCATCAGACTAAGTGTGGCACCGTTGTCGCCATGGTATAGCAACATGATACCGCCGAGGGCCAGACAGATAGACAGTCCCGTTACAATCGACGGTTTTTCGTGGAAGAAAATGATCATCAGCACAGCTACTAGCACCGGATAGACGAATAGCATCGTTGAGGCTACACCCGCATCCATATAGTTGAAACTGAGGAAGAGCGTGAGAGATGAGGCGGAGAACAAGATACCCAGTATGATGACAATCCCCAATTCTTTTCTTGTGATACCGAATGGTTTGCGCTGAATGAGCATCATCCCGCCAAGTATCAGCATCGCTAGCACATAGCGGTAAAATACGGCCGAATTGGAATTGATGCCCTCTCTGTACAACAGCAATACACCGAGAGGGTTGGTACCATAGCATACGGCAGCGATGATACCACTGAGATAACCTTTTACAGTACTGTTCATGGCTTTTCTATTAAGATACGAGAGTCTACGACCATCACACCGTCTTCGGTTGCTAACAGAGGATTGATATCCAGTTCCTTTATCTCTGTAGCATACCGCAGCAGGGTTGACAGTCTGACGATAGTCTCTGCATATTTTTCCTCATTGATACCTTTCTTGCCACGAGTGCCTTTGATAATCTTGTACGCTTTCAACGAATGTATCATAGAGTAGGCTTCATCGTATGTAAGTGGGGCTAGACCAGATGATATGTCGCGTAACACTTCCACAAAGATGCCTCCCAGTCCGCACAGAACTACATGCCCGAATCTGTCTTCGTATTTGGCACCGATAAATAGTTCGGTACCTTTTAACATCGGTTGTATCATCACGGCTGTCGCGTCTTTGATATTCATCATGCGGTCAAATTCTTTCGATAGGAATTCGCCACTGTTTATATTCAGTGTCACACCGCCTACGTCACTTTTGTGTACCGGTCCCACGACTTTTGCCACGATTGGGAAACCTATCTTGTGTGCTGCTGCCATGACATCTGCCTTCTTATCCGAAACGAATTCGGGAACAGTAGAGATTCCTGTCGCGTTGAGCAGTTCCTTCACCTTCTGAGGTTCTATATAACCATTGCGGTCTATCGAACCGATAATCTTATTGATGCGGGGCACATCCACACCCTGCAGTTCTACTTTCAGGGGTGCCGGTTTTGGTGTCTGCATGATGCGTCCCAAAGCAGTGGCCAGTGTTACCTCGTCACTGAAGTTGACATGCCCTTTCTCCAGAAACGAAGACACTTCAGCCTCCGCCGTGTGCAGTGAAGGCAGGATAGGGAAGATAGGTTTCCGACAAGTCTGTATTTTCTTGTGCAGTACATCATAAGCCTCATAGAGAGTGAAAAGTCCCGGTGTACCAAATATCACAGCGATAGCATCTATGTTGTCAAATCTCTTGTCACAGTATTCGATGGCGGTATCCAATTGCTCGGGGGTACCGGTAGCCAGTATGTCTATGGGGTTGCTGACTGATGCACCGGGAAACAGTTTGCCTTTCAGTTCCTCGGCTATCGCCTCGTCGAGTTTGGGAACTTCCATACCGCCCTTCGACAGTGCATCCGTAAGCATCACTCCTGGTCCGCCCGCATGCGTTACGATGGCAAAGTTGCGCCCCTCCAGTCTGGGTAGCGTCATGATACATCCTACGGTTGTCAGTTCCTCACGCGAGAAGCACCTTACGATGCCGGCCTTTCTAAACAGGGCTTCCACGGCAGAGTCGCTGGTGGCGATAGCCCCTGTGTGTGATGATGCCGCCCTACTTCCGCTTTCCGATGTCCCCGATTTGATAGCAGCTATTCTGCATCCTTTTCTGATCAGCGATGACGCATGATAAAGCAGTTTATCGGGGTCTTTGATATTTTCGATATACAGCAGTTTCACCTTCGAATCCTTTTCTCCGTCGAAATTGTCGTCCATATATTGCAGTACATCCTCCACACCTATCTGTTTACCGTTGCCCACACTCCATGCCGAGTTGAACTGTAGTCCTTTTATGACAGCCGACTCGAGTATGAATACCGCCGTGGCACCCGAACTGGATATAAAATCCACACCTTTCGGGTTCAGATTCGGAATAGGTTGGGTAAAGACACTGTGATGCCATACATTCAGCAATCCGATACAGTTGGGACCTATCAAGGCCGCACTATATTTATTGCATGTGTCAAGTATCCGTTCCTCCAGCAACAGTCCCTCATGAGTCTCCTCACCGAAACCTGCCGATATGATGATAAAGGCCTTCGTGTCTTTAGTCGAAGCCAACAGTTCCACCACGTCAGGGCACAATTTGGCTGGTATCACCAGTATGGCCATCTGGGTGGCCGGAATATCCGTGGCGTTGTTGTATACCTCTATTCCTTGTATAACCTTTTCTTTCGGGTTGACAAGTCTCAGTTCTCCTTTATAGCCGCCATTCACCAGATTACGCACGATGGCACCGCCAGGCTTGTGCGTGTTTTCCGAAGCACCTATCACGACGATGCTCTCCGGATGCAACAGTTCTTTGTTTATCATATATGATATTAGTTATTTGTTAACTTGCTAAATCGTTTCAGGACGTCACATTTAGTGACATAAATACTTGGTCTGTTGCCGGTATTCTGCTTCTCGAAGGCAGCTAATTCCTGTAGAGCCATGTATTGTCTGTTCCCTCTGTTATATTTATAGACGCTTTTCGATGTGTTATAATCCCAGTCCTCCGTACACCATGGTTGCATCGGAATATAAGCGAGCGCATAGAGCGCCTTTTCTTTCATGTTAAATACGGTGGCGTTTTTTGCAATATCAAGATAGTTGATGGCACGTGCCACGAAGTCAGCCTCGCCTACACGGGTCGAATCGGATATGCTCCATCCGTAATGGGTAAGAAACCAGCAATTGCCATAGTGTGATGCCTGATAGTAACGTGTCGCCATATCGTAAGCCAGACGAATACGTTCCTCGTCGTTAGCGACAGAATATTTGGCTTCAAGGTCGTTCATCGCTTTCGCAAACTGTATCTTCATATTACTGGTGAGATGCGTCTTACCCGGAGTCTCGTCAACATCATGCTTGATATGCGAGAACCATTTTTCCTGTGTGAAAGACCGTGTGGCCATATACTGGCTGATATTCTGCCCGTCCAAGAATGTCAACGGCACCCTCTCCAGATATTCTATCGCCTTTGTGAATTCACCCTGACGCAGATAATGGGTTCCTACGATATCATTCAGATAATCATAGTTGCGACTGTTATGGCTGATGAGCCATTTGTCCAGTTCGTCAGACGGATGATGCTGCAGATAGTCGAGATAACATTTCGCCGTATAACCATTCAGACTGTCCAGACGTTCGAAATAGTCATTACTGTAATGGCTGTTCCATTGATTCTCTCCATAAGAAGGGGCACCGCTGGCAGACTGCAGGGTCTGCAACGTGCCGACGAGTGCTGTGGCTATAACGTTACGGTTCCAATGATCATATTTGGGTACCAACTGCTGGTTTACCAGTCTGTCAAACACCTCTGTGTAGTGTTTCGAAGAAGAGTTGGCACCATTCTTTTCCGCCATATTGTAGAGCCAGTCCAGTTCGTGTGTGATATATTTATCCAATATATCCGGGTTGTCGGTATTTGCCGATGTGATATATAGTCGGATGGCGCGTGCGTTGTCCATCATCCTGTCTGTTCCCGACAAGGTGATGGCATTGTCAATCTCCTGTTGCCCCGTCTTTGTGTCACCGAACATGAAGTGAAGCCATGCGGCTGCCGTCTTCCATAAAGCCGGTGTCTTGGTCTTTCCCTCGGCAACCACCTTGTTGGCAAACATACAGAAGTTGTTGACTTCATTGCGGTAAGTCTTCTTGACGAACAGTTTACCATATATGTTATATCCACCGGTCTTCTCCGCTTTTTCGTCGTCGACCGTTTCCTGGGCGTTGTTCACAAATTCCTGTATCAGGAACGGTAGTGTGGCGGCGTTGGGATTACGCTGATAAACATCGCTGATGCCTTTCAGATTTCGTTTACCCATCATCCAGGTACCGATACTTGGTATGTCTTCCAGGGATGCGAATATCTCACAACCCTCGTCGGCTCTGCCCGTACGGGTAAGGCATCCTGCATAGATGTCCATCATCATATCCCGGTACACGCTGTTGGGCATGCCCTTAACTGTCGTGTTCCAAAACTTTACATTCGTAGCATACTGTTTCAGTAGCATGTTGCAGCGCATGTACAACAGGGCATACTGACTCCGTATCTTGCTGCGTGTCTGAGCAAGTGATGCAGCACGTACATTCTGCAAAGTGGTGTTTCGCAAGGCCATCTGCTTTTTCGTAGGGTAAGTCCAAGTCTCTTTGTAACTACCAGCCACCTTCAAATACCTGTCAAGCAGTTTGATATATTTCAGCATCTGTTGGTCGCCTTTGACCATAGCATACCTGCGAAGTCTGGCAGAGTCGTAGGTCCTTATTTCCCCTCCGGTATAAGCTGTCCAGTTCTGATTGATTTTATCAGTGAAATCACTCTGGTTTATACGTGCCACGGCATAGTTTTCACCTGTATAATCATGGTTGAACACACTGAACATATAATAGTTGTGTGTACCCTCGTAAGCACAGGCATTGGCGTATAGTCCGCTAGCTGCCAGAAGACTAGCGGTTATAAATCTTTTTAATATCATTCTTTTTATATTTTATAATGTTCTTCTTATCCAGCGCGTATATCGTTACGCTGCTGTTGATATCTTCTCTTTCCTCGCTGATGGCCTCTTTCACTTTCATGATTTCGTCCACGCCGCATTGACGCTCTATCACACTGTCACCGGGATATATCTCGATATCATTGCCGTGAAGGAAACCCACGAAATGACGATTGCGGTAGAGCAGTGTCCAGCGGAAAATCGGGTAGGCGGCGTTCAATTTCAATGGATAGTCGGTCAGATATTTGAGATATGGCGCTACGTCTTTCAGTTGAAGTATTGGGTTGTTACATCCGATATCCTTTACATCCCCGGTGTTGTATACCATCAGAGTGCCGTAATCGACAGGAGGAGGTGTCTGGGTCAACTGATGCAGACGTACCGTAGCTGAGAGTCGGATATGATGCTTGGCTGCGCACTTTCTGATATCCTGAAGCAGTGCGAAATACACCCGCCGCGAGCGCACCGTCCAGTCGCAGTCTATCTGTATTTCCCTTACATCGTGTATGTTATTGGTCTCGTTCATCTGTATGATGCGGTCTATTATCTTTCCACCCAGAGATGTTACATCATATTTCATGCAGTCGTTGAGTATATAGACTACCGGCACAATCTGCACCCCCTCCGGCATCTTGGCACCGTCGAAAGCTATTGTGGCGTTAGGCATCAGTGTACCGTCGGTCTGCGGAGCCACATCAAAGTATCTCACATACATTCGTCGGATGTTGTTGTCTCTGATAAACTGCCTTTCATCCGTCGACAGTGAGAATGTGGTACGCCAATAGTATACAGAGTTGATTTGTTCCCCTGTATCACCCTTGTTCCCACGGCATCCCGTCAGTGACAGCGACGTAAGAACGACAGCCATTACCAGTATGATTTTTTTCATTTTTGGAAAGCAGATTGTAATTGGAAAGCAAAATTAGTGTATTATTATTTAATAACAAAATTAAAAGAGACTTTTCTCAGATAATATTTATCCTACAATCATTTTATATCCTATCCCTCGCACATTGAGTATCTTTATATTTTTGTCTGCTGCGAGGATACGACGCAGTTTATGGATGAAGACATGCAGACTGTTGCGGTTGTATAGACTATTGTCATGCCATAGTTCATGGAGTATGCCGTCAATCTCTACGATGTTGCCGATATTGGTGCAGAGTCGCTTCAATATTTCGCTCTCCATATAAGATAGTTCTTTTGATGTCCCGTCCAGACCGAGTGTCTGGGCGGTGGGGTTAAACCAGAACAGACCAATCTCGTACGTTTTATCAGAGACTGTCATTTCTTCCTGCATCGCCTTATTGACTAATGCTTTCACACGGACAATCAGTTCTTGCATCTTGAACGGTTTCTTCAGATAGTCGTTGGCTCCCAGTTTAAAACCGGCCACGAGGTCGTCTATCGACGAGCGGGCTGTGAGGAAGAGCACCGGGGTCAACTTGTCCGTTTTCCGGATTTGTCTGACCATTTCGAATCCATCCATGTTTGGCATCATCACATCGGCAACAATTACATCCGGATGATGTACCCGCATACTGCTGATGCCCTGATAGCCGTCGTAAGCCTGAATGATATCGAAACCTTCATCTCTCAGCGTATCCGAAATAATCATTGAGAGTGTACGTTCATCTTCCACAATAAGTACTTTCATCATTTTTCAGGTAGTATGATTGTAAATGTTGTTCCCTTGTCTACAGTGCTATTCACGGTGATACCGCCGCCGTGACGTTCTATAATCTGTTGAACGTAATATAGTCCGAGACCATATCCGCCCACATTGTGTATATTGCCGTGAGGCACCCGGTAGAATTTATCGAATATCCGTTTTTGGTCCTCTGTGGAGATACCGATACCGTTATCTTCCAGTGTGATGACATCATGTGTTCCCTGATGGAAGGCTTTCAGTTTTATATCCACTTCCTTGCCCGAGTATTTGACAGCGTTGTCCACGAGATTGCTGATAGCGTTGCTGATGTGCATGCGGTCAGCGTATATGCATAATGTTTCAGGTTGAATATGGATATCGAAGGTCGCCTTCTTTTCGCTCTTCAACTGATATTCTTTCGATATACCGTCCAACAAGGTGCGCAGTTGAATATGTTCTTTGTTCATCGTCAGTGTCTTACGGCGTTCCATACTCATCGACAGAATATTTTCTACCAGTCCGCTGAGTTTGTTCAGTTGCGTTTCGCACACTTTGAGATATTTATCACGTTTATCTTTGTCATCTCCCTGCTTGTAGTTGAGTAGAGCGTCCACGGCAGAGTAGGTGACGGCTATCGGCGTTTTCAGTTCGTGAGTCATGTTGTTGGTGAAGTCGTCTGTCATCTCTTCGATGGTGCGCTGACTGATGATGGTCCGTATCAGATACCAGAATGCGGCGGACAGAAGTACGATGATGAGGATGGTCGTCAGTATGATGCCCCGCATACGGTGTAGGTATATATCTGTCAGCGGTGTGACATATATTTCGTATGTGTAGTTGCCGTCGAAATTGTGGTATTTCACCATACCGCGTTTTCCCGCCTTAATGCCTTTTGGGGTGTAGTGGATTGTATTTCCGGTCTCTCGATGATAGAACACCACCTCATAGACCTCTATATTGATGCCCTTCTTCCGGCATTCCTGTTTGAAGAACCGGCAGAACATCTTGAAATCAATCGGTTCTATCGGGTCGAACACCTTGTGGATGCCACCGTCCACCAGTCTTATCAATTTGAAGGGCGACTGTGAGTATAAATCAAAGTCATAGTTGAATGATAGCGTTTTGTGCGGACTTTTCTTCTTCTGTCCATTGTCCCTAGTCCCGTTTCCCTTGTCTTTCTTTTTGATTCTGTAAGCTATCTCATTGAAGTCGGCCATTTCGGCAGCCGAAGTGATTGTGGCGTAAGTTTCCTGGCGTATTGTCTGGTACAGTCCGTGCAACCAGTATATCTGCCAGCACAACACGAGGGTCAGTGCGGCGATGATGGATATGGTGATATACTGAAAGGAATGCTTCATGTCTATTATTAATATGGTGCAAAGGTAGAATTAATTTGCGAGAAATCTTATTTTTGATAAGACTAAATAAGACTTTATAATCATTTGTTAAGGCAAGGTGGCGGATGAATCCCTTACCTTTGCATCGAGAATAAATGAATCAAATAAATGTGCGATGAAAAAACTGATTATCCTGTGCCTGTTGATGCCGTTGTGTTCTGTAATGCAGGCGACTGTTTCCGACAGCGATAGTATTGCTCTGATGAGAATATACAAAGAAGCCACAATAGGAGAAATTGTCGTCAAAGGCAGTCGACCGCTTGTCAAAGTCGAGAATGGTATGCTCCATTACAATCTCAATGCGTTGTCTGAGAAGAAAAACGTGAGTAATGTGTTCGAAGCTATCGCCTCTCTGCCCGGTATCATGGAAAAGGACGGTGCCTTGTCATTGAATGGAGCCTCCTCTGTCAGTGTCATCCTCGACGGTCGTCCCACGACGATGACGCAAGAGCAATTGAACACATTGCTGAAAAGTATGTCGGTGGACCGTGTGGTCAATGTGGAAGTGATGTACAGTGCACCTCCCCGTTATCATGTGCGTGGTGCGGCTATCAATATTGTCACAAAGAGAGCTGGCGTCTATTCTTTTCAGGGTGAACTGAAAGCGGTCTATCAGAATCAGTATTTCAGCAGTTGTGAGGGTGGGGCCAACTTCCGTGTCTCTACGCCCAAGATGGCTTTCGACCTGATGTATGATGCCGATGATGTGAAGACCATGCAGCATTATACGATGGATTCGCATCATACCTATCAGAATAAAGTTTATGATATCTCCCAGTCGGCGTGGGGGCGTTATAAAGATTGGAATCATTCCCTGCGTGCAGCTTACGAATATAACATTTCGGACAAGAGCCTTTTCAGTATGGCTTATACCACTTTACTGTCTCCCTCTGACAATAGTGTGAATGATGTGACGGGCAATTATCAGACAAGTCGACTTGACAAATATATGCGTAGTTATCTGCACAACGTGTCGGTGGCTTTCCAGTTAGCTTTCGGACTGAAAATGTCAGCCGATTATACCAACTATCATTCGGTCAACAGTCAACTACTGCAAAGTGATGTTAACGAAGAGGACAACCAACTTCAAATCAATGGCGGTCAGGATGTGCGCAAAATTTCCCTTTCCGCCGATCAAACACATTCTCTTAGGCATGACTGGACATTAGACTATGGCATCTCTTATGTCAACGCTTACGACAAGGACAATCAATACTATACCGACGTGAAAGGTTCTATGCCTACCGCCGATACTGATACTCGTCTCACCGAGCAGTCTACCGACTTCTATGTCAGTTGTGATAAGACATACAAGTCGGGACCGTCGTTCTCCCTTTCGGCAAGTGGTGAGTATTACACTATCGGTAACTATCATAAATGGGCGTTCTATCCGCAGGCATCCGTCACCTACTTCAAAACCCCAAAACATGTGTTTATCCTTTCCCTTTCATCCGACAAGACTTATCCATCCTATTGGCAGATGCAGTCGTCGGTCACTCATCTCGACGGTTATCAGGAAATCCGCGGTTCGTCTCACCTCCGTCCCTGCAGCACATATAGTTTGAACGCCACTTACGCCTTCAATCGAAAATATACGTTTTCTCTCTTTTATGAAGATGCGGAGGATTATTTCACACAGTCTATGTATCAGTCGTCCGAACGTCTGGCTTTGATTTTTCAGACACGCAACTGGAACTATTCACGCCAGTACGGACTGGTCATCAATGCACCTTTCAGCATCGGCACTTGGTTTAATACCCAACTCATGGCGATGGGACTGCATCAACATGAAAAGTGTGCTGACTATTTCGACATCCCTTTCGACCGCAACAAGTGGCTGTATCAGTTGAGTGCGAAGAATACTTTTTCCGTATCCCCGCATTTCAATATCCAACTAGATGGTATGTACACATCCCCACTGATACAAGGAACTTACGATCTTACCCATCTTTTGGATGTCGACGCATCAGTAAAATGGCGGTTCTGTAAAGACAAATGCGCGTTGACAGTCCGACTTCAAGACATTTTCAATTCTGGTTTGCCAAAGACGAAAGTTAATTATGCCAATCAGAAATTCGACATGAACACAACTTATTACCAACGTTCGCTATCTATCACCTTTTCATATCGTTTCGGTGGATACAAAGGGAAAGAGCATAAGGAGATAGACACCTCACGCTTTGGACATTAATGGAGTTTCTGTGTATGCCATCACTGCTGATTACGAATAGGGTACTCTTTTATATTTCAAATATGTCTTTTTTTCTATAAAAAATCCGTTTCATCCATTTTTTTTTCTTATTTCTTTAAATGTATACCAAGATGTATACCGTCAAAATTTGTGTTTACGTTTATGAACTTGTATATTTGCATTCAGTAACGGTTAAATCGTGCTGTGAGAAATTTCTGAAAAAACGTGCATCGGTATTGCACATTCAATATGTACTAAATTTTATTGATTATGAGAAAAAAATTATTTTTATTTATTTTACCTCTCTTGACTTTCAGTTTGATGACGGAAGCGGAGCATGCACTGGTGGTGCAGTTGGCTGACGGTAGCACACAGAGTTATGTGCTGACCGCAAAGCCTGAAATCACGATGATCGGGAGTCTGCTCAAAATCACATCCCCCGATGTGTCGAGCGAATACAAATTAACTTCAGTGACCGATTTCCATTTTACGGAAGTGTCGCCTACCAAAATCAATAAGGTGACGCGGAACGAGCTCCGATTTGTACGTCAGAACAGTGACATCATTCAAATTGTCGGCGATAGTGGAAATATTTCCGTCTACAATTCGGGCGGACAGACACAGTCTGTCTCTGTCTTTGTAAACGGAAACGAGAAGGATGTCAACCTATCATCATTGCCCAAAGGCATTTATATCATCAAAACAAAAAGTCAATCGGTTAAAATCACAAAGTAATGAAAAAATTTATACTAGCAATGGCTGCTATGCTCGCAGTAGGTAGCATAAGCGCGCAAGAGGTTATGAAAGTAGAAATGACCAATGGTAGAGGTATCGAAATACCTGTAGACCAGATAGGTAAGGTTCATTTCGAATCGACGAGTTCGGGTGCCGGTGCAGATATACGCGAACTGGAAATTCTGAAAACTAAGATTGCGGAATGCAACAATGTGTTGGGCGAGAACTTCAAGGCATCCAAATTCACCAATGTCAACAAGTCGTTGGAGCGCCTACTCGCGCTGAGTCTGTTTAACAGCGACACAAGAGCCAAACTGCATGAGCGTGTAAAAAGTCAGATAGAAAAAAATATGGAAAAGCTAGACACAGTAACAAACAACGATGATATCTATAGTTATTATGGATATAAATATGTAACGACATACAAATTTCCCAATGTCCATTTCACATACAAAACGACGAACAATAGTTGGGATGTGACAGACGATGTCAACGATATCCAGATTACATACACCGAAACGGACGGCACTCAGACTACGGTCTCGTTTGTACCACAGTCGGATACTTATGTGGAAGTGGCTGCATTATGGTCTATAGAAAACGGCACAAAAGCTACAAACAACATCTACTATAGGATTTTGCTGTGTAAGGATTACTTGGTCAAGATCACAAGGGGAACAGAGACGATCGTTGAAGGTGAGATACACCATGATGTGAATACAAATCCTGAAATAGATGTATATCCGTACGCCCAAAAATCAGATGTAAATCTTAAAATCGGTGACTACAATGTGGTATATACGATGGACAAGACAGACAAGGAAAGCACATACAAGGAATCTGTAAAGATCTCTAAAGGCGCGACAGATTTCATTACAGCCTCATGTACTGCCACCAGTGTAGAAGTAACTGACACTTCAAGTGATGTGGATATGAGCGATATCAATCTTAATCTTTTCGGAAAGATACAATTGAAAGGTTCTATCAAAAGCAAAAATCAGTTTAATGCCAATCTGCGTTCGGCTTTCGCGTCAAAGGATTCCACCACCATTGCTGGTTACTGCGATGCGATGAATAAGAGTGCCGAGCTGTCTTTCTATTACGACGGCAAAGATACAAAAATCGGTGAAAACAATTTGTATGTCGGTACCATCGGCAACGATTATTATATGATGTTGCCTCAAGTAAAATTTGAGGGACAGGACAAATATGTACCTTTTGTACAAGAGTTGACTTTGAAAGAGGTAGGTGGCGTTTTCGAACTCTATAAGAGTTTTAACCGTGATGTCATCTTCGGTCTCATCAATCTGATCAATCAGTTTACGACTGCCGCTACATCGGAGTGATTCCAATCACATCGAACATCAGTCTTGTTCTTTATCTATATGAGTCCCGGCTTACTTTTAATATAAAGGATAGTCGGGACTCATATTTTCTCACTGATATACCCATGATAATATTTTATCTATTCGGTGACGAAATGTGTGTCTGTTAATACTTAATGTTAAATATTTATTACCTAATCATAATCTTTCTAAGAATAATTTTGCATTTCTCATACACTAGCCAAATTCATTCTTAACATATTGTGAAACAGATAGATGATTTGAGTGTATAACAATTTTGTCATACACGATTTGGGCTTGTTTTTGTATGTATTTTTATAAACTTTTGTTTTTTTCGAAAAAACAGCCTTTATGTGTGTAATATAAATTCGATATTTCAATCCTCAAATAATCTATTTCGGTATTCCTTGGACTCAAACAAGGCTGTTGGGAGCGCATCATGTATGAATCACAATGTCATATAGGCTTGTATGGTAGTCAAAAGTCGGGAATTGATATCCCTATCCCAATGGAATTGCGTACCTATCCCATTGATATAGATGTTCTATCTCATTGGATTAGCTTGCCTATTCGGTTTACTTAGTTGTTCAAAGTGCCGCATTTTGTAACTAAATATTACTTTTTTTAATGGCTTTGCGTGTAGGATTGTGTATGTAAAAATCCTTATACACTAAGTATATACCATTAATAATCAATATGTTACATAGAAAAACAGCGAGTGTAGGAGAAATTGAAATTTCTCAGTGGCGGAACATCTATACTGGGTTTATCAATTTGAAGATTCTTTGATAAAAACAATGATATCTTTTGATGATGTCGAAAAATATTGTATCTTTGCGACAAATGAAAGAA
>NZ_CALMHT010000002.1 GCF_937863835.1 uncultured Prevotella sp. | reverse complement strand
AATACCAATGAACCTAGGCGTATAATAAATACATGTATTAATATTATGCTATCTATATATGAACAAGACGATTCTGCATCGTTTGGATTTATAGGTTCGAATGGAATTAACGAAGACGTATGTTGTACGAAGCGATATCGAGTCTTTTTTCATAGATCAATATAATTACTTCGAATAATATAATAAAAGACTTTTTCTCACCCAAGGCCCTCTAATGGAGTCATAGGTGACGATTTGATGCATTTCACACGAAATAAATAAAATTTATTTTCATTCAGTTCGCTAAATCGATTTTTTGCATTACCTTTGCAAGGATAAATTAATTATGTAATAATGCCTGAAATATCAGTACGCGGAATAGAGATGCCGGAATCACCTATCAGGAAACTGGCTCCACTCGCTGCCGCAGCAAAAAAACGTGGAACTAAGGTATATCACCTTAACATCGGACAACCAGACCTGCCTACTCCTAAGGTAGGACTAGATGCCCTTAACCATATCGACCGGGAAATACTGGAGTATTCACCTTCGCAGGGCTATCTCAGCTATCGCGAAAAACTGGTGGGATACTACAAAAAATACAATATCAATGTAGACGCGGATGATATCATTATCACTTCGGGTGGTAGTGAGGCGGTGCTCTTCGCTTTCATGTCGTGCCTGAACCCTGGTGACGAAATCATCGTTCCGGAACCTGCTTATGCCAACTATATGGCGTTCGCTATCTCTGCCGGAGCCAAGATTCGTACCATCGCCACGACAATCGAGGAAGGGTTCTCTCTACCGAAGGTGGAGAAATTCGAAGAACTGATCAACGACCGTACGCGCGCTATCATGATATGCAATCCGAACAATCCGACCGGATATCTGTATACTAGACGCGAAATGAACCAGATACGCGACCTCGTGAAGAAATACGACCTGTATCTCTTCTCTGACGAGGTGTACCGCGAATATATCTATACCGGATCTCCTTATATCAGTGCCTGTCACCTGGAAGGCATCGAACAGAATGTGGTGCTGATCGACTCCGTATCCAAACGTTACAGTGAGTGCGGTATCCGTATCGGTGCACTGATCACGAAGAATGCCGAGGTAAGAAAGGCTGTGATGAAATTCTGTCAGGCACGTCTCTCCCCTCCTCTGATCGGACAGATTGTGGCGGAGGCTTCACTGGATGCCCCGGAGGAATATTTCCGCGATGTATATGATGAATATGTGGAGCGCAGGAAATGTCTGATAGACGGACTGAACCGTATTCCGGGGGTCTACTCCCCTATCCCGATGGGCGCTTTCTACACCGTAGCCAAGTTGCCCGTTGACGACAGCGAGAAATTCTGCAGATGGTGTCTGGAAAAATTCGAATATGAGGGCGAAACAGTGATGATGGCTCCTGCCGCCGGTTTCTATACCACACCAGGAGCGGGTATCAATCAGGTGCGTATCGCTTATGTGTTGAAAAAGAAAGATTTGGAACGTGCTTTGCTGGTATTGCGTAAGGCTCTCGAAGCATATCCAGGAAGAGTAGACGATGTAGAATAATTATGAATTTTCCTCTTTTTATTGCTAAAAGAATATATAGTGACAACGGCGACCGTAAAAAGGTGAGCCGGCCTGCCATTAAAATAGCGACTGCCGGTGTAGCCATAGGACTGGCCGTGATGATAGTGTCGGTATGTGTGGTGCTGGGATTCAAGCACACCATCCGTGACAAGGTAATCGGTTTCGGTAATCATATTCAGGTGATGAATATCATGGCGGTCAACAATCAGGATTCTTATCCTATATCCATCGATGATAACATGGTGAACCTACTCAAGGGGATACAGGGCGTGAAACATGTTCAGAGGTATGCTCTGAAACAGGGAATACTGAAAACGGACAAGGACTTTCTGGGCGTCGTATTCAAGGGTATCGGTCCTGATTATGACATGTCGTTCCTAAAACAGAACCTCAAGGAGGGCAGTCTGCCTAAATTCAGTGATACGAGCAGTCACTACAAACTGGTGATATCGCAAATGATGGCCGAAAAACTGAAACTGAAGGTGGGCGACAGGGTGTTTGCCTACTTTATCGGCAATGATGATGTAAGGACAAGGCGGTTTACCGTAAGTGCTATCTATCAGACTAATATGACGAAGTTTGACCAGATATTCTGCTATACCGACATCTATTCTACTGTTAAACTGAATGAGTGGAAAGAAGACCAATGCAGCGGTGCTGAACTGCAGGTGAATGATTTTTCGAAACTGGACGAGACTGAAAACGAACTGGTGAGACAGGTGAACCGCAATGTGGACGCTTACGGCAGCACTTATGCTTCTCAAACTATCATACAGGCGTATCCTCAGATATTTTCGTGGCTTGATCTGCTCGACCTCAATGTGTGGGTAATCATGGCTCTGATGGTGTGCGTGGCCGGGTTCACGATGATAAGCGGACTACTGATTATCATATTGGAACGTACGACGATGATAGGTGTGATGAAAGCGCTCGGTGCCAGAAACAACACGATACGACATACCTTCCTGTGGTTCGCTGTTTTCATCATCGGCAAGGGTATGGTAATCGGTGACATTGTAGGTTTCGGCATTCTGTTCCTACAGAAATATACAGGACTGATAAAACTGGACCCCACTACTTATTACGTGGAGAATGTACCAATCGAAATTAATATTCCGTTTATCATATTGATTAATGTGGCAACACTGATCGTGAGCATCTTTGTACTGATAGCTCCAAGTTATCTGATATCTCATATCCATCCTGCCAAATCAATGCACTTCGAATAGGAATTCGTTCATTATACTAGATAACCATAAAAGTAAATCCCCGAGTACATCTACTGCAGTCGGGGATTTTTATTATGTACTCACTAGTACAATAAACACATGTATAATTAAATTGTTTCCTTCTATTTGTATAAATATCGCTTGATACTCTTCTTCGGCGTCTTGGCAAACTCCTCTTTCTGAAGTTCTATAGCCGAAATCTTCTCATAAGCGGGAAGTATCTCATTCAGTTCGATACGGTTCTGCTCCATCACATGCTGCAGATCCTCTGTCGTGAATCCCATTTCCTTGGCTCCGTCGTAATCAGGATGGACAAGACCTACCAGTTTGCTGTCTTCGCGCTGCACGATGACACTCTCTACGACCATCGCCATACTGTTCAACTTGTCTTCGATCTCTTCGGGATAGATGTTCTGTCCGCTCGGACCGAGAAGCATATTCTTGCTGCGACCCTTGATATACACATATCCGTTCTCGTCCATCAGTCCGAGGTCACCTGTATGATACCATCCGTCCTTATCAAGTACGGCATCCGTGGCTTCTGGATTCTTATAGTATCCGAGCATCACATTCGTTCCTTTGGCCATGATCTCACCCGGAATATTCTGAGGATCGGAACTGTTGATCTTCACTTCCATGTGAACCACAGCCTTTCCACAAGAACCTGGACGGAATACCTTATAATCACTGTAACATATAATAGGCGCACATTCGGTGGCTCCGTAACCAACTGTTACAGGAAACTCGATATGATAAAGGAAATTCTCCACTTCTCTATTGAACGCGGCTCCTCCGATAATGATTTCATAGAAATTACCTCCAAAGGCATTCACCACCTGCTCACAAATTTTCTCGCGAACCTTTTTGCTTATCACTGGCATGTTAAGCAACAGACGCATACGGTTGTTCTGTATCTTCGGAAAGACCTTCTTGCGTACAATCTTCTCGATAACGAGCGGAACGGCGATAATCAATGCAGGCTTTACATCTGCAAACGCCTGAGCGATGATAGCCGGACTCGGTATACGGGTAAGGAAGAATACATGGCATCCGTTGGCAAATTCGAACAGGAACTCAAAAGCCATTCCGTACATGTGAGCCATCGGGAGAATACTGATTGTATTGTCACCCTGATGCAACTTTGTTCCCAATACCTGATTGGCGAAATCAAGATTCCCCCATAGGGCGCGATAAGGTATCATCACTCCTTTAGAGAAACCGGTCGTACCACTGGTATAATTGATCATAGCCAACTCGTCTGGTTTCTGGTCTATATAATAATGTACGTGACCGGAACGGAATGCTTTGGGAAACTTATGACCGAACATCTCATTGAGATGCTCACGTGCATACGTCAATTTATCAGTACGCGAGATAACCAGAGAATAATCGGGTATGTAAATAACCCCTTCCAAATCTGGCATCTTGGTGGCGTCTATCGTAGTGGCAACAATATCTCCAACAAAAAGAAGTTTTGCCTCACTGTGATTGACTATGTTATGAATTTGTTCGCCTGTAAACTCATGAAGGATGGGAACGGCGATAGCACCGTAAGTAAGAGTGGCAAGAAAGGCAACAGCCCAATTGGCACTGTTACGACCACATAATGCTATCTTATCACCTTTTACCACGCCCGAATTTTCGAACATGATGTGTAATTTTTCTATCTTACGGGCTACATCTTTATATTGGAGTGTTACTCCTTTGTAGTCTGTCAGGGCATCTAAGTCCCAATTCTTTATTACAGATTTCTCTATATATGAATTGAAGCTAGGTATTGTTTCCATTGCACAATTTTATAAGTTTTGTGCAAAGGTAATACGTATTCTGCACATTTCAAAATTTTTTGTGCAGTTTTTTAGCTTTTAATAAGAAAAAAACAAATAATCTGTAAAATAGAACATATTTAGCTCTTCGCACCCATCAATCATCGAGTAAAGTGGAGTTTCTAACCCTACTCAAAGTCTCAGGAGTCATCTGCAGATAACTGGCGATATAATTCATCGGGGCACGGAGCACAATCTGCGGCTGCATCTTGAACAGTTTTTTGTATCTGTCCTGCGCCGACTCGAAACGTAACATATCGGCATGGATCTGCGACTGAATAAGTGACTCTTCGAGTATCTTACGGTATAAGATCTGGATATTGCCATTGTGCAAAGCTATCTCCTCTAATTTCTGGCGGGGAATGGCATAGATGATAGATGTCTCCAACGCTTCTATCTGGAGTTTGGTGGGTCTTTCCTTGAAAAGACTCTCGATACTCATCACGATATTGTTTTCTACCTGAAGATGCTCTGTGAGTTCTTTGTCGTTTTTGAAATAGAACAGACGTACGAGTCCCCGGTCGACATAATATATATTGTGGCAGACTTCTCCCTCTTTCAATATCAGTTCTCCCTTGGGAAACTTCATCGGAATCAATATGCTTTCGAGCAAACTGAGTTCATCGAGCGTCATCGTACTGTATTTACGGGCTAACTCTCGAGCTACATCGTGTTTGGTGTTGACTAATTCTTTCATAATTCTCTCCTCCTATATCATATATAATTCTAGTCTAATTTCAAAACAGCCAGGAAAGCTTTTTGCGGAACTTCCACATTTCCTATCTGTTTCATTCGCTTTTTTCCTTTTTTCTGCTTCTCAAGCAGTTTACGCTTACGGCTCACATCACCTCCATAACATTTGGCGGTAACATCTTTGCGAACGCACTTGATGGTTTCGCGGGCCACAATCTTGGCTCCTATGGCTGCCTGTATGGCTATATCAAACTGCTGACGCGGTATCAGGTCTTTCAGTTTTTCGCACATCCGTCGACCGAATGTCACGGCATTGTCCTGATGGGTAAGTGTGGACAGGGCATCTACGGGTTCGCCATTGAGCAGGATGTCGAGCTTGGCAAGTTTGGACGGACGGAAACAGTCTATATGGTAATCGAATGACGCATATCCTTTGGATATGCTCTTCAACTTATCATAAAAGTCTATCACGATTTCTCCCAACGGAAGCATAAAATGAAGCTCCACACGGTTGCCGCTCACATATTCCTGATTGATGAGTTCACCGCGCTTATCCAGACAGAGTGTCATAATCGGACCGATAAAGTCGGCACTGGTAATAATCGATGCACGAATATACGGTTCTTCGATATGGTCTATCATCGTAAGGTCGGGCAGTCCTGAAGGATTGTGCACTTCTTTCTGCTCTCCCTGTTTGTCGTATACGATATATGATACGTTGGGCACAGTAGTGATGACATCCATGTTAAACTCTCTGTCGAGGCGTTCCTGTACAATCTCCATGTGGAGAAGACCAAGAAATCCGCATCTGAAACCGAAGCCGAGGGCTACCGATGATTCCGGCGTAAACGTCAGGGAGGCATCGTTCAACTGGAGTTTCTCGAGTGACGCGCGGAGATTCTCAAATTCGGCAGGGTCGATGGGATAGACACCGGCGAAGACCATTGGCTTCACTTCCTGGAATCCCGATATAGCTTTGCTGCATGGGTTGCTGACGGTGGTGATCGTATCTCCCACTTTCACTTCCTTACTCTCCTTGATACCACTGATGATATAACCTACATCACCGGTATGCAGTTCTTTGCGAGGAATCATATCCATCTTGAGCACACCCACCTCATCGGCAGTATATTCCATGCCGGTATTAAAGAATTTCACTTTGTCGCCGGTATGTATGCAACCGTTTTCTATCTTGAAGTATGCGATAATGCCTCGGAATGAATTGAATACCGAATCGAAGATAAGTGCCTGAAGGGGGGCCTTCTCGTCACCTTCGGGATGCGGGATGCGGCGTACCACGGCATTGAGGATATCCTGAACACCTTCGCCCGTCTTGCCACTGGCGCGGATGATGTCGGAAGGATCGCAACCGATCAGGTCTACAATCTCGTCCTCCACTTCATCGGGCATGGCACTCGGCATATCTATCTTGTTGATGACCGGTATAATCTCCAGATTATGGTCGATAGCCATATAAAGATTGGAAATAGTCTGCGCCTGTACTCCCTGTGTGGCATCAACCACAAGCAGGGCACCCTCACAGGCAGCGATACTTCGTGATACCTCGTAAGAGAAATCGACATGTCCCGGAGTATCTATCAGATTGAGAATGTATTTCTCTTCGTCCAGTGTATACTCCATCTGTATGGCATGACTCTTGATCGTGATTCCTCTCTCACGTTCCAGATCCATATCATCCAGCATCTGACCTTCCGTTACCTTGATCGTGTTAGTGTACTCCAACATACGGTCGGCCAGTGTCGATTTGCCGTGATCTATATGGGCTATGATGCAAAAATTCCTTATATGGTCCATTGGTTTATTCTTATTTAGAATGCAAATATACAAAAAAATACGTTGATGTACTAATTTAGTGTCACCAACGTATGTTTTTTAAAGGATTTTAAAATCTTATTTCAGATTAAATTTACCATCTGTACAGGATATCTTATCCTCTCGAAGTAACCATCCGAGTCCAAGAAGTAAATTACCTTCTGTTTCTTTGGTGACCTTTTTTAAACTTTTGAAGTCTTGTCCTTCATTTTGATTAAGTGATTCCCAGATCTCTCCAGCTATCTCACCAGCTTTTTCCTTGTACATATTGTATTATCTATTTTATAAATTCGTGGTGCAAAGTTAACATTTTTGGATTTCTCCGCCAAAAGATAATTTGTAATTATACAAAAAACTAATAATATCTTGATTTAGATTATGTCATTTTAGAATAAATATATACCTTTGCCTTCATATTTTTCAAAAACGTTATGAATAAGTATTTAATATTGGTGGTAGTGGGAATATCAGCGATGGTGATGACAGGTTGCCATGAGTCGCTCGAAGAAAGGTGTGCGCGCGAAGCGAAAGATTATACAAAGAAATTCTGTCCTGCCCCGGTGGCAAAGGATATCATTGTTGACAGTATGACATTCGACGCTTCAAGTCATACACTGTGGTATTATTATTCGTTACAAAATAGACTGGACAATGCCGAAGGCATCAGTAAGTCGAAAGTCAACTTGCGTAAGGAACTGCTTGACGGGGTTAAGAATGCCACGAGCATGAAGACATACAAGGATGAGGGTTACAACTTCGGATATGTTTATTATTCAGGTTCCAAACCGGGCATCGAACTGCTTAGGGTGGTTTTTCATCCAAAAGACTACAAATAACCGCACCGGGAATAGAAAGATCCTATTCACATCTGATATAATACGAAAATCAGCCCCCTGTATACAGGAGGCTGATTTACTTTCTATCTAAAAAAGAAATTATTGTTTCTTCAATTCTTCCAAAGCACGGCACAACTGGTCAGGACAACTGGTCCTCTTTGTTCCACAACGCGTACCATCCAGTTTAGAGATAACATCATCAATCTTCATGCCTGTTATCAACTGACTGATACCCTTGAGATTACCATTGCATCCCCCTAAGAAGAACACCTGTTGGATAACGTCGTTCTCATCTGCCGTCACATCAATCATCTGACTGCATGTGCCCTGAGTCTGATACGAGATATGCTTGTTTGCCATTATTCCTCGCCTTCTTCTTCGGACGGCTTCATATTGGTATATACGCTCTGTACATCGTCGTCGTCTTCAAGCAGATCTACCATTTTGTCGATAGTCTCGCGCTCTTCATCTGTAACGTCTTTCAGATCGTTTGGTATACGTGTAAACTCGGCACCTGTCACTTCATATCCGTTTCCTTCAAGATATTTCTGGATATCTCCGAAACTCTTAGGATCACCATAGATAGTAATTTCACCAGCTTCTTCGTCTTCGTCAAACTCATCATCTACTCCGTAGTCGATCAGTTCCAATATCATATCGTCCATGTCGGTGTCGTCTTTCTTCTTGAAAGTGAATACACATTTCTGGTCGAAAAGGAACGAGAGCGAACCCATCGTTCCCATGTTACCGCTGAACTTGTTGAAGATAGCACGCACGTTACCTACGGTACGGGTCGTGTTATCTGTGGCAGCATCTACAAATACGGCAACTCCATGAGGTCCGTATCCTTCGTAAGTTACTTCCTTATAGTCGCTCTGGTCTTTACCCATAGCATTTTTGATAGCACGCTTAACGTTTTCGTTAGGCATATTCTCACGCTTGGCGTTCTGAATGATAGCACGCAGGTGAGGATTGTTCTCTGGATCAGGACCGCCGGCACGCACTGCTATGGCGATTTGTTTACCAATCTTTGTGAATGTACGGGCCATGTGACCCCATCTCTTTAATTTCGTAGCCTTACGATATTCAAATGCTCTTCCCATTGGAGTAATTATTAATATTGATTTTTGTTTAAAATTATCTTAGTTCTGCACCGAGTTTTGATTTCAGATTTGCTATCAACTTGTTCATAATAGCTTCTATCTGCTTATCATTCAGTGTTTTCTGTTCATCCTGAAGGATAAAGTTGACAGCATAACTCTTCTTGCCTGCCGGCAGATTTTTGCCTTCGTACACATCAAACAGCTCAACGTTTTTCAAGAATTTCTTCTCTGTTTGGGCTGCAATCTCTTCAATCTGTTCGAATTCGATGTTCTTGTCTATCAACAGTGCCAAGTCGCGACTGACTGACGGATACTTGCATATCTCGCGGAACTCGAACTTGGACTTGCGGATCACTTTCATCAGAGCGGTCCAGTTGAGGTCGGCGAAGTATACCTTATTATCTATGTCCATTTGCTTCTGAAGTGCCACGCTCAGGATTCCCATCTCCAGGATGGTCTTTCCACCACGGTTCTGAAGTGTCAATCCCTTGGAATAAATATCATTGTCACTGTTCTTGGTTACATACATTCCGTCTGTGACACCGATACGGCGAAGTATATTCTCAACACAAGCCTTCAGTTCATAGAAAGAACTGCCTTCATCGGCATGCGCCCATGAACCTTCTACTCGCTTGCCTGTTATCCACAGACCGAGATGATAGTCTTCACTGTATGCCCGCGTCGGTTCTTCGGCATCCTTCTTTGCTGCATCAAAACGATAACAGTTGCCGAATTCGAAGAAACGCAGATTTGAATTTTTGCGGTTGGCATTGCGGACAATGCTCTCCAATCCACCGAAAAGTAATGTCTGACGCATTACGCTCAGGTCGGCACTCAATGGATTCATCAGTCTTACGCAAGCCTCAGCTGGATATGTCTTCAAACTATCGTAATATGCGGATTTGGTCAGGGAGTTGTTGAGAATCTCTTTGAAACCACAACCAACCAACTGTTCGCCTACCACATTTTCCAGTTTGTGCTTTTTATCTTCATCACCCTTGATGGCCAAGCAACTCTTGAGTTGCAATGGTATCTCTACATTATTATATCCGTAGATACGAAGGATATCCTCTACCACATCACATGGACGCTGAACATCCACACGGTAGGCCGGAACATCCAACTGCAGACCTTTGTCGTTTTCGCTTGTAATCTTCATATCCAGACTGGTTACGATACTCTTGATCGTATCTTTGGGCAATTCCTTACCAATCAGTCCGTTAACATAATCGTATTCGAGGTCGACGCTAAAATCGGACATCGGATTGGGATATACATCCTTTATTTCCATGGATACCTTGGCACCGGCCAACTGCTTACATAAGATGGCAGCCTGCTTCAGGGCATATATCACTCCGTTAGGATCGATACCGCGTTCGAAACGGAACGATGCATCAGTACTCAATCCGTGACGACGGGCACTCTTGCGGATCCATGTAGGATGAAAGTATGCACTCTCGAGTACCACATTCTTCGTGGTATCGTAAGTACCACTTCCTTTTCCACCGAAGATACCTGCTATACACATAGGTTCCTTGGCATTACAGATACTCAGATCGTGTGTGCCGAGGGTATGCTCCTCACCGTCGAGAGTAACGAACTTGGTTCCTTCGGGCTGGGTGCGTACCACGATCTTGCGACCTTCTACCATATCGGCGTCAAAACAATGCATAGGTTGACCGTAAGCCATCATGATATAATTGGTGATATCCACAATATTATTGATAGGACGAAGACCTATAATACGCAACTTATCCTGCAACCATTTCGGACTTTCCTTGACATCGCAATCAGTAACACTAAGACATGCATATCTCTTACAAGCCTCTGTATTCTCAATTACCACATCTATGGGTATATCGTTGTTATCTACCTTGAAATCATCGCAGGAAGGACGGTGAAGACTGGTCTTGTATCCGTTCTGAATGAGCCATGCATAAAGGTCGCGGGCCACACCATAGTGGGAAAGGGCATCTGCACGGTTGGCTGTGATATCAATCTCTATCAACCAATCACTCTCCAAATGATAGTATTCGGCTGCGGGCTGTCCCACCTTGGCTTCTTCGGGCAATACGATGATACCGGCATGGTCTGTACCGACACCTATCTCGTCTTCGGCACATATCATACCCATACTTTCCACACCACGAAGCTTGGATTTCTTGATGACAAACTCATCATCACCATCATAGAGCACACAACCGAGGTCGGCGACAATAACTTTCTGTCCGGCGGCCACATTAGGGGCTCCACATACTATTTGTGAAGGATTTTCGCGTCCTAAATCTACTGTTGTCACATGGAGGTGATCTGAATTGGGATGTATATCACAAGTAAGTACCTTACCAACATACAAACCTTTCAATCCGCCTTTAATACTTTGAACTTCTTCGAGAGCGTCGACTTCAAGACCCGTTGAGGTCAATGCGTCACAAACTTCTTGTGCAGTGAGGTCGAAATCAACGTATTCCTTAAGCCATTTGTAAGAAATATTCATTATAATGATTCTTTATTATATTCAATTTACGCGCAAAGGTAAGAAAAAATATCGAAATACAGAAATAAATAAATACTTAAATAATTAAATTACTGATTTCATTCTTTCGGCACCCAAAGCCAGAATGTGGAACCTTTTCCTTCAATGGATTCCACACCTACCTTTCCGCGCATCGCCGCCGCCAGAGAACTGCTGATGGCGAGTCCTAAACCGGTGCCCTGAACAAAATCGTTGAGTTTCTCAAAACGTTTGAATATCTTCGTCTGATTCTCAGGTGAAATTCCAATGCCCGTATCTACTACCGAGAAACATATTCCATTGTCTATCGGCGTGTAATTAATCTCGATAATACCTTCTTTCGTAAATTTGCATGCATTGGTGATAAAATTGTTCACGATCTGCCCTATTCTGAATTTATCGCCATTTATTGTATCATCATAAGGTTTGTCGAAGATGACCCGCACACCCTCTTTGGGGATAAACGAGGCCGTCTTTTCGAGTTCTTCAACAAACTCAAGTACACTGAACGGTTTCTTAAACAGTTCTACACTACCTGATTCGATTCTCGACAAATCAAGTATGTCGTTTACAAGCGAAAGCAGTACACCGTTGTTATGACTGATCATCTTGTTGAATTCTTCTTTTTCTTCTTTATTATCTGTCTTTGACAACAAATCAGAGAAACCTACGATGGCATTAAGAGGCGTACGTATCTCATGACTCATATTGGCGAGAAAGGCCGTCTTCAACCGATTCGATTCTTCTGCCCTGTCGCGCAAATGCTGCATTTCTTCGTATTCCTTGTGCCACTGAGTATTATCCCGACAGATACACGTATATCCAAGTATATCATCATTATCATCGCTTGATGAAGCCACCATATCAACCAAAAACCATCTGTATTCATCGTCATAAGCCATATACCTGAACTCGTCATGAAATGTTTTTTGTTTGTGTTCTCTCACAAAAGTCAACAAGCCAAGGGCTTTTTCCATATCATCAGGATAAACAGCCTGGAGATAATTATCAATTGTTATTGTCTGATTATTATATTTACCGAAATTGCAAAGTCGGACAAAAGTCTCTTTCATTACATCATATCTCAGTATATCCATACCAACAATGGATGACATATACGAAATGTCATGGTAGAAGGCATCAAGACTTGATTTTTGTTCGCGCCATTCGGTATTGTCTCTTGCCAGACAGATATAATCACCGTTGGTATCCAATGTTTCGGCTGCCACATCAATAGAGAACCATTTGTACAATGTATCACCAGGCATTTTATATCGATACTCTGTATGATAGTTCTTTTTCTTGTGATTTCGCATAATATCCAATAATGTTCTGGTCTTAGGCAGATCTCCCGGGTATATAGAGGCAAACCATAAGTCTATCGGTATCTCATGCACAATAGATTCCATACCTTCACTGAGGCGGAAGAATGTATCTTTCTCCGCATCGTACCTGATATACATAATATTCGCCACTTTTGAAATGAAAGATACCTGACGTTGATAGGCATTCTGACCGATATCTGCATTTACAGTGGTTTCTTCGGAATCTTCTCCAGATAAATCGGCCGACCTTTCTACCAATGACCCAGACGCACAAGTTGGTTTACACTTTCCAACTTGTACAAAAAACAGAGTTATAAGAGAACTAACAACAGCAACTATCGCTAAACAGAGGTACATCATACTCGTCTGGTTACATTAGTATTATCGGTAGCAAATATATATATTATTTTTTAATAATCTTTGATTTTTCTGAAAATTCCGTCTTTACTGGTATCCATAACCGGAAAGTAGAACCTTCACCTTCTTTCGACTCGACATCTACCTTACCATTCATTGCCTCAGCCAAAGACAGACAGATAGCCAAGCCCAAACCGGTACCTTGAACAAAACTGTTCAGTTTTTCGAACCGGATAAATATCCTGTCCATGTCATTCTGCGATATACCAATACCTGTATCGGTAACAGAAAAACAGATCGAACCGGATAAATATCCTGTCCATGTCATTCTGCGATATACCGATACCTGTATCGGTAACTGAAAAACAGATACCATTATCCTTCCTTTCATAACTGATACGGATGGAACCCTTATCAGTAAACTTACATGCGTTGGTGATATAATTATTTAGTATCTGTGATATTCTGTTCTTGTCACCGACGATAGTCTCATCAATGGACTTTTCGAAGATTATCTTCACTCCTTTTTTCGGTAGATAAGCCGACTTAGATGCTTTATCCATATCCGTGATGAGTGTCAGCAGACTGAACGGTTCGTTTTTTAAATCCACACTGCCTGATTCTATTCTGGACAAATCAAGGATGTCATTAATCAGTTGCAACAATATGGTGTTGTTCTGATTGATAATTTCATTAAATTCTTTTTTCTCTTTCGGATTATCGGTTTCAGCAAGCAAACCTGAAAAGCCGATAATAGCATTAAGCGGCGTACGTATCTCATGACTCATATTGGCGAGGAAGGCTGACTTCATGATATTTGCCGATTCAGCCTTATCACGCAATTGTTTCATTTCTTCCATGGCTTTATGCCATTTGTCGTTCGTCCGGCACATACCCAAATAACTGACGACTCTTCCATCGTCACCGTATTCGTAGGGAAAAATATCATTATACTGCCAAAAGAAATGTTTTTTGTCGGGAATGAAATATCTGTATTCACACGAATATATTTTTTTTGTACGATTGTTCATGTGACTGACAAGAGATTTCGCTATATCAATATCTTCTTTGTATACGAGCGTAAAATAATCAGTTACACTGAACGTACGCATAATTTTATCTGCCTCAGGTGTCCATCTTATAAAAGTCTGTGTATCCACATCATATTGCATGATGTAGATAGCATTGGTACTGGTAAGATATTTGAATTTTTTATGAAAATCAGCCAACTGTTCTTCATTCTTTGTCTTATGATAGATTGATATGAAGAAATATACCATCAAAATGGTAGACATGATGATCAATATGATATTGTAAGAGAATGAAAATAATGATGAAAGACTTATCGGATAGCCGTCTATGAACATCGTTATCGTATTATTAATTATTGCAAGTATGCCTGATACAACAACAATAATAATAATATAACATACACTCTTAATTATATTTTTAGTAACATTCATCTATCATAGAGCTTAAAGTCGCAAATATAAAGAATTAATCTTTAAAATGGTCTTATAATTAAGTTAAAATATACAAAAGAGCAATGATTTATAATTTACAATTCATTAAAAGAGAATAATTAATCGGATTTTTTAATATATTCGGTTAACGAATCAGCGCATCTTTCTCCGTCGACACCTGCCGAAACAATACCACCTGCGTATCCGGCTCCTTCACCACAAGGAAACAGTCCCCTGACACGTATGTGCTGAAGCGTTTCGTAGTCGCGCAGGATACGTACAGGTGATGATGTGCGTGTCTCGGTGGCTATCAGCATGGCCTCGTTGGTCAGGAAGCCCCTGCTCATTTGACCGAATTTTTCAAAACCTTTCTGCAAACGTTTCGTTATCATATCCGGCATCCAAAAATGAAGGGGACTGCTTACAAGTCCAGGTGCATAACTGCTTTTTGGAAGATCATAACTGAGTTTACCCCGTACGAAATCCGCCATTCGTTGGGCTGGTGCCGTCTGTCGCATATTACCCTGTTGCCAACAGTTACGTTCAAGTTGTTCCTGGAAGGTCATCACTCTCAGCACATCATCCCCCTCGATATCCTCAGGATGCAGTTCAACAACCATTCCACTGTTCGACCATTCCGTACCTCGATTGCTCGGACTCATGCCGTTGACCACAATCTGCTGTGGTCCTGTTGCAGCAGGAATTACGAATCCTCCTGGGCACATGCAGAACGAATAAACGCCACGGCCGTCTATCTGTGTGACAAAGTTGTATTCAGCAGCCGGCAGATACTTTCCGCGACCTGCCTTATTGTGATATTGTATCTGGTCAATCAGTTCGGAAGGATGTTCGAGACGCACCCCGACAGCCAGACCTTTTGCTTCAATTTCCACTTTGGCATCAGCTAGATAGCGATATACATCGCGTGCAGAATGTCCTGTAGCGAGTATCACCGGTCCGCGATAAGTTTCCTCAGCACCAGTGACAAGATTGACGGCCTCTACACCGATCACTTCATCATTCTCGATAATCAGCCGGGTCATCTTGGTCTGAAAATGCACTTCCCCACCACTTTTCAGTACCGTGCTACGCATATTCTCTATCACCCGGGGCAACTTATCGGTACCGATATGCGGATGTGCGTCGGCTAGAATAGCCGTAGACGCCCCATGCTGACAAAACACATTGAGAATTTTCTCCGTACTTCCGCGTTTTTTACTTCTGGTAAACAGTTTACCGTCAGAGTAGGCTCCCGCTCCACCTTCACCGAAACAATAATTGCTCTCGGCATCCACCTTCTGTGTCTTGGTTATCTGCGACAGATCTTTTTTACGTTCGTGCACATCCTTTCCTCGTTCCAGTATAATCGGTTTGAGTCCATGTTCGATAAGTCTCAAAGAAGCGAACAGACCACCGGGACCCTCACCAACAACGATTACCCTTCTACCCTGTGAAACATCACCATATTCGGTATGGACATATTCATCATCGGCAGGCACCTCGTTGATGTACACCCTGACTTTGAGGTTGACGTAAATCGTACGTTGACGGGCATCTATGCTACGTTTCAATATCCGCACTTTCGTCACTGTACGAGCATCAAAACCGTTCTCGTCCGACAAGTAAGCGGTCAGCGCCTGTTCATTGCCTGCTATCTGAGGCAGCACTCTTATTTGGTATTCGTTTATCATCTTGCTATTCCATATTTTCTGCAAAAGTACAATAATATTTTATATTTTTCCAATATTTCCACTTTTTTCCATATTTCAATCTTTCATTCTTTCTGTCTTTCAATTATTATTAGTATCTTTGCCTCGATTTTCGAGAAAAGAAACAGATGTAAATTCTTCCCCGTTTGTTGTGGGGGCAATATATAAATATTTAGAACAAAATGAAAGTATTAAAATTCGGCGGAACGTCCGTAGGTTCCGTGGAGAGCATTCTAAGCTTAAAGAAGATTGTTGAGAATCAGTCTCAACCGGTAATTGTTGTTGTCAGTGCATTGGGAGGCATTACAGACAAGTTGATTTCCACCTCCCAACTGGCTGTCAAAGGTGACACTGCTTACAAGAGCGAATTCGAAGCGATGGTTAAGCGTCATCACGATATGATAGACACTATCATAACTGACAACGACAAACGTGTTCAACTTTTCAATACCGTAGACCGTCTGCTCGAAGAACTGAGCAGTATCTATCACGGTGTGTATCTGATCCACGACCTCAGTGCAAAAACACAAGATGCCATCGTAAGTTATGGCGAACGTCTGAGCAGCAACATCGTGGCTACCTTGATAGAAGGTGCACAATGGTTTGATTCACGCGAATTTATCAAGACAGAAAAGAAACATGGCAAACATGTTCTCAATAGTGAACTGACCAATCAACTGGTTCGGAATACCTTCAAGAAACTGCCGAAGGTTTCTCTTGTTCCAGGTTTTATCAGTCGTGATAACAATACAAACGAGACCACGAATCTGGGACGTGGGGGAAGTGACTATACCGCTTCAATCATAGCCGCAGCGCTTGATGCTGAGCAATTGGAGATATGGACTGATGTGGACGGTTTTATGACTGCTGACCCACGTGTCATCCGCACTGCTTATACAATCAACGAACTGAGTTATGTGGAAGCTATGGAACTTTGTAACTTTGGTGCAAAGGTTATCTACCCACCTACCATCTACCCTGTTTGTATCAAAAACATACCTATACTCGTAAAGAATACATTCAACCCCGACGGCGAGGGTTCTATCATCAAACAAAAGATAGAAAATGACTCGAAGGCTATCAAGGGTATATCAAGTATCAACGGGACTACGCTGATTACCGTCACCGGTCTTTCGATGGTGGGCGTAATCGGTGTCAACCGACGTATATTTACAGCTCTGGCCGACAATGGCATTTCGGTATTTATGGTTTCTCAGGCTTCTTCTGAGAACTCTACCTCTATCGGTGTCAAGGATTCGGATGCCGAAGAGGCTGTACGTGTGCTGAATAATGAGTTTGCAAAAGAGATAAAGACGGGTGCTATGTTCCCGATGAATGCCGAAAGCGGACTCGCTACAATCGCTATCGTGGGCGAGAATATGAAACATACTCCAGGTATTGCTGGTAAACTATTCGGCACTCTGGGACGAAGCGGCATCAGTGTAATTGCCTGCGCGCAGGGTGCTTCGGAGACAAATATATCTTTCGTGGTAGATTCGAAATATCTCCGCAAGTCGCTCAACGTACTGCACGACTCATTCTTCCTGTCTGAATATAAATTGCTCAACCTCTTCATCTGCGGTGTGGGTACGGTAGGTGGACATCTTATCGACCAGATAGCTTCGCAATATGAGAAACTGAAGGCTAACAGCAGACTGAAACTGAATGTGGTAGGTATAGCAAGCAGCAAGAAGGCGATATTCAACCGTGACGGCATCGACCTCAGTACGTACCGTGAACAGTTGAAGGCCTCTGCCGACAGTGACAGTAAAAAACTTTGCGACGAGATTATCAGTATGAACATATTCAACAGTGTGTTCGTGGACTGTACAGCGAGCAATGATGTTGCCGAACTGTATCAGACGTTTATCGAGCATAACATATCTGTCGTGGCAGCCAACAAGATTGCGGCTTCGAGCGACTATGATAGTTATATCAAACTGAAACAGACGGCGCTGGCACGTGGTGTGAAGTTTCGCTATGAGACCAACGTAGGTGCCGGGCTGCCTATTATAGGAACAATTAACGACCTGAAGAATTCGGGTGATAAGATATTGAAAATAGAAGCTGTACTGAGCGGTACACTCAATTTTATCTTCAACGAGATAGCAGCTGATGTTCCTTTCTCTGAAACTGTTAAAAGAGCTAAGGAGCAAGGTTACAGTGAACCTGATCCGCGCATCGACCTCAGTGGCAAGGATGTAATCCGCAAACTGGTTATCCTTACCCGTGAAGCAGGTTATAAGGTGGAGCAGGACGATGTGGACAAGAATCTCTTTGTACCCGATTCTTTCTTCAAGGGAACAATAGATGACTTCTGGAAAAATCTACCACAGTTGGACGCTGATTTTGAAGAGCGTCGTAAAAGATTGGAGGCAGAAGGCAAACGCTGGCGTTTTGTGGCTAAGATGGAGATGGGCAAGACAAGCGTATCTCTACAGGCGGTAGACAGCAATCATCCGTTCTATGGACTGGAAGGTTCCAACAATATCGTGATGCTAACAACAGAACGCTACAAAGAATACCCTATGCTCATACAGGGTTATGGAGCTGGAGCAGGTGTAACGGCGGCAGGTGTCTTTGCAAACATTATGAGTATCGCTAATATCTAAAAGAATGAAACATATAATAATATTGGGTGATGGAATGGCAGACCATCCGGTAGAGAGACTTGGAGGCAAGACTCTTCTGCAATATGCTGACACGCCATATATGGATATGCTCGCCCGTAAGGGGAAAACAGGACGGTTGATGACCATTCCTGACGGTTTCATCCCGGGTAGTGAAGTGGCCAACACCTCTATATTAGGGTATGACCTGAACAAAGTATATGAGGGACGCGGACCGCTTGAGGCTGCCAGCATCGGTTACGAAATGGCACCTGAAGATATGGCCATCAGATGCAATATCATCTGTCTGGAGAATGGAAGAATAAAGAATCATCATGGCGGCCATCTGAAGACCGAGGAGGGTGATATGCTTATCAAATACCTCGACAAACATCTGGGAAATGATAAGATTAAGTTTATTACCGGTATCCAATACAGGCATTTGTTAGTTATCAAAGGTGGTAACAAACATATTGTCTGTGCTCCACCGCATGATCATCCTAACGAAGAATGGCGCCCGCTGCTAGTCAAACCTGAAGAAGGATATATAGACCCTACCGATAAAGGACGTATGACAGCAGCACAGACCGCAGACCTAATCAACAATTTGATATTGAAATCACAAGAACTGCTCACCGAACATCCGTTTAACAAGGAACGGGCTAAAAACGGTGAAGACATGGCTGATTCGATATGGCCTTGGAGCGGCGGATACCGTCCCTGTATGGACCCGATAAGCAAAACTTATCCGCAAGTGAAGACAGGAGCCGTCATATCAGCCGTAGACCTGATACGCGGAATCGGCCATTATGCAGGACTACGCAATATCATCGTAGAAGGGGCTACAGGACTGGCAGATACCAATTATGAAGGAAAGGCACAGGCAGCCATTGAAGCTCTGCGCAAAGATGACTTCGTATTTCTTCACGTCGAAGCCAGTGATGAGGCGGGGCACGATGGCGACCTCCAACTGAAACTGAACACGATCGAGTATCTAGACCACCGTATCATCGAACCTATATATAATGAGGTAAAGACATGGAAGGATTCCCCTGTTTGTATCGCCGTACTCCCCGACCATCCTACACCTGTGGAGATTCGTACACATGTCAAGGAACCAGTACCGTTCCTTATCTACTATCCGGGCATCACGCCCGACAACGTACAGGTGTACGATGAAGAGAGTGCAGTAGGTGGGGCTTATGGTATGCTCTACCTGCAAGAATTCATGAACACATTTATGAACATAGAATAGTAACAGTAAAATGAAATATTACAGTACAAACAAGAAAGCTCCGATGGCGACGCTCCACGAAGCAGTTGTAAAGGGATTGGCAAGTGACAGAGGATTATATATGCCTGAGAATATCAAAAAACTGCCAAAAGAATTTTTCGACAATATTGATAAGATGTCTTTCCAGGAGATTGCGTATACCGTAGCGGATGCGTTCTTCGGTGAAGATGTAGAGGCTGATGCCCTGAAGAAGATTGTATATGATACATTATCATTCGATTGTCCTGTGGAGAAGATAGAAGACAATATCTACAGTCTGGAACTGTTTCATGGTCCTACTCTCGCCTTCAAGGATGTGGGTGCACGCTTCATGGCCCGTCTGCTACAATACTTTATCCATCAGGAAGGCAAAGAGGACGTGAATGTTCTCGTTGCTACCAGCGGTGATACCGGTTCGGCCGTAGCTAACGGATTCCTTGGCGTAGAAGGTATACATGTATATGTACTTTATCCTAAAGGTAAGGTGAGCAAAATACAGGAGAGTCAGTTTACTACCCTCGGACAGAACATCACAGCCGTTGAAGTGGACGGCGTATTCGATGACTGCCAGGCTCTCGTGAAGAGTGCTTTCATGGACGAGGAACTAAACAAGCACATGAAGTTGACATCCGCCAACTCTATCAATGTGGCACGTTTCTTACCACAAGCCTTCTATTACTTCAACGCTTATGCACGTATGAAAGCAAAGGGACTGGCTGATAATCTGGTAATATGCGTACCTAGCGGCAACTTTGGCAATATCACCGCAGGACTGTTCGGTCACGAGATGGGTTTACCTGTTAAACGGTTTATCGCTGCCAATAATGCCAATGATATCTTCTACAAATATCTACAATCAGGCAAGTATGAACCTAAAGCGAGTATTCAGACGCTGGCCAATGCCATGGATGTTGGCGACCCGAGCAACTTTGCGCGTGTGTACGACTTATACAAAGGCGACCATGATAAGATAATATCATATATCAGTGGTGCCACGTACAACGATGACCAGATACGTGAAACGATGGCTGCCTGTCACAAGGAGACCGGATACATCCTTGATCCACACGGAACATGCGGTTATCGTGCTCTGAAAGAAGGATTGAAACCAGGCGAGACAGGTGTGTTCTGCGAAACGGCGCATCCGGCAAAATTCAAAGATACCGTAGAACCAATCATCGGCGCAGAAGTAAAAATTCCCGCACGACTTGCAGAGTTTATGAAAGGTACGAAGAAAAGTATTACCATGACAAAAGACTTTGCATCATTCAAAGCCTACCTGATGAAAGAATAATATTCAATAAGAGAATACTTATATAAATGTGAAATGCACCGGGATTCACATCCTGATGCATTTCTTAAACTTTTAAAAATATTTTGTATTCTCAAAGTAACGGGTGCAAAGTTACAATATTTTTTCAAAAAATGTTCTTTAAATCCCCGTTTTTTTCACATATATCAATTATTTATTGACAAAATGAACAAAATAAGTTATTTTATTCATTAAAAGCGCCACATTTTGGACATATGCCTTTTCTCCGCAACCGTGCGCCGCAGTTACCGCAAAAATATTTTGAACCGAAATTCTGATAGTATTTCCAACAGGAAAAAAAGATATATGCAGCCAATAATATATATCCTATATAATATAAGGTGAAAATACTGAATACAATATAATCGATAGCACATACTCCTGCCAATCCGCACAGATATAAGATAGCATCATCAATATGCATGATTCTGACAGCATCTTCTACAGCAGCGATGGCTATGATGACCATTGTCCATACAGATATAAGGAATATGGCAAGGAGCAACGGTACGCCGAAAGGATTCAGTGTGGGATGATAATAGAAATGACGCCATGTCTCAGGCGCAAACAACTGAATACTGGCATAGAAGGCTGCACTGCTCGAAACCGTGATTGTCAGTAATGTGGGATAGAAGGACGGGATATCATTGAAGTGCACTATATGTGCCCCTTTTCTCAAAAGTCGTCGGGTGATGTATGCCGCCACAATAAGCACTATCACGATGATAAAGACTAGAAGATGGACATTGGAGAAAGTGTCGATGAACTGCGATATTGGATCATCGGGTACTACATTTGGCAACAGTTCACTCTCATGTATCCATCCTATTGTTGACTGGTCACGGGCCACCTGCACCCATACAGAGTCTTCGAGGTCGGCAGGAATCATACGAATGTCAGCCACCACCAGATGATCTCCTTTATACACGACAACCGAATCCGTTTCTAGGTTGGTAATCAGTTCCTCAGGCTGTTGCACATAAAGCATCATCGAGTCTTCTTTTACTATAAAGTTGTAGTTGCGTGTATAATGATGTGATGTATAGAACGAGATGGAGTCCAATTCCTGCTCTGTCAAATCCCATGCATCAGGTGTCTGGGCCTCGTTATTATAATAACAGGAACCAAACATCATAATGATGAATATGGTCAATATGTATCTAACCGTTTTCAGCATATATGTTCATCTTACATTCTTTACAGTCAAACTCCAGGCGGAAGCGTTTCCCGTCTCCCAGTGACAGGTACAACGGCTCTCTCCACGACGGTTTATCACCACCGTTCTTTATACAGTAACCAAGACTATATCGTATACAATGACGACATTGCATAATTAGTGGACTAGTCGGAGTCTTTTGTTCAAAAGAAGGTGCTATAGTCTGCAATCCTTGTTGTATATAAAACTCTTTCGACTTATTGTTTGAGATATTATAAAGGTACGTCTGCTTGTATTCTCTGGGGAATTCAGTTGGAGATTCATTTTCCGACTTACCCCTAGGCGCAGTATCATTGTGTCTGTTTTTAAAACATGTTATATCCGACTGTTCAAATCGTCGTAGCGTTTTACGTCTCAGTTCTGTCAACTGTGCAGCAGGGATAAAGAAGTTGAAGTCGACAGGCTCGAAATCCACATTCTCACATACATAAGGAGTATTCCCCAGTTTAGACAAGCAACGGATTATATTTTCCTTGGGAGGTTTCTGAGCCTGTTGCTTATCAATTATCATGGATTCTTCCGACTTACGACCGACCTCATCCGTTATTTGAAGGGAAAAACCGCCCTTAGTCTCCGACAGTTTCATCAATATATGTATACGTCTGTCGGCACTTGGCCTCGACAATAACCGTTGAAAATCCATATCACTGTTACGGTACAGATGGGTACCAGGCAACAAGTCATCAGGCATTTTCAGAGGAAACAGACGGTTGTTCTCAACCCTGTTTACCCTAAATCCCTCCAATTGATGACGGCTATTGATAAAACAGAGACCATCTCCGTTAGAGAACGATGATAAACCAGCCACATTAAACGAGTGTCCGCGTATCTCTTTGACCGTACCCACATATTCGCCCATAGCCTTTGGTGTATCAGGTGAAGATATACCCGGTTGACGACCTTTCAGAAAATAGGTGGTATATCCCCTATTAAATGTCTTGTCAAGATTCGGAGTGAATGCATAGTCGATTTTCCCAATAGAGGCACGCTGGTATTTATCGGGATTCCGTGATATAATCTCATTGAGACGTTCACTATATGCAGCCGTCACATTCTTTACATAGTCGGCACCTTTAAGTCGTCCTTCTATCTTAAACGATGTAGCTCCGGCTTGCATCAATGCTTCCAGATTATCTATCTGCGCCATATCTTTCAGTGACAGCAGATGACGGTCGTGTTCTATCTCCTTACCGTCGGAATCGGTCAACGAAAATTTCATTCTGCAGAATTGTGCACATTCACCTCTGTTGGCACTCCTTCCGAAACAATACTGGGATGCATAGCACAATCCCGAATAACTGACACATAAAGCTCCGTGAACAAATACCTCCAACGGCATATCCGGCACAGCCCTATGTATTGCAGCTATCTCGTCTATCGACAGTTCGCGAGCCAGTACTGCACGCTTAAAACCTATATTTCTAAGCCATTTCACCTTATCCGCTGAACGGTTGTCTGTCTGAGTACTAGCATGAAGGTCTATCTTGGGAATGTCCATTCCCAGAATACTCATATCCTGTACCAGAATGGCATCAACATCAGCATTGTAAAGATCACATATCAACTGACGTGTTGCTTCCAGTTCATTATCGTATAAGATTGTGTTTACAGTCACATAAACCTTGCAAAGATAACGGTGGGCATATTCCGTAAGTTGACGGATATCTTCGAGAGAATTGGACGCAGCCTGACGGGCACCGAAGTTGGTGGCTCCGATGTATACAGCATCTGCTCCATGGTCTATAGCCGCCTTTCCACATTCCAAATCCTTGGCAGGCGACAGCAGTTCGATATATGTCATATCTCTATTCTATCGTATTAATATCGTAAGGAGTCTCCTGGTATACATAATAGTTGATCCAGTTACTATACAACAGATTGGCATGGGCGCGCCACGTTACGAGAGGTCCTTTCTCGGGATCGTCATCACGGAAGTAGTGCTGCGGCATCTCCACATCATCACGTTTGCCCTTATCTCTCAGATATTCGTCGCGAAGTGTATTGGCGGCATATTCGAGATGTCCTGTGATATAAAATTCACGACCGCCTCTTTCCATAATCATACTCACTCCGCACTCGGGTGATTCGGCAATCAACTGTAGGTCAGGACACTTCAGAATATCTTCCTTATGTGTCTCCGTATGACGGCTGTGTGGCATATTAAAACAGTCGTCGAATCCTCTGAATATAGGCAGCAATGGATCCAACGGATATTGCTTGAATATACCGAACATCTTTTTCGGCAGATGATACTTCGGTATTTGGTGATGATAATACAAACCAGCCTGCGCAGCCCAACAGATATACAGAGTACTGGTAACATGAGTACGTGCCCAATCGAATATATCTGTTATCTCAGACCAATATGACACCTTTTCGAAGTCCATATCCTCTACTGGCGCTCCTGTTATAATCATTCCGTCATACTTCTCTTTACGAATCTTGTCAAAATCCTTATAGAACATCATCATGTGTTCTATAGGAGTATTCTTAGGCGTATGGCTTTTTAGTTTCATAAAACTGATTTCCAACTGAAGAGGTGTATTTGAGAGCAACCTCACCAGGTCGGTCTCTGTCGTAATCTTCAGTGGCATAAGATTGAGTATTACAATCTTAAGAGGGCGTATATCCTGTGTAGTCGCCCTTGAATTGTCCATGACGAATATATTCTCCTTTTTCAGGATTTCTATCGCCGGAAGTCTGTCTGGTAATCTTAATGGCATCTTTTTTCCTTAACTAAATATTTATTGTTTCCTTTATAATTATAATATTTTCATGAGACACACCGATATATTATCTCTGCCCCCTGCTTCTTCCGCTTTCCTGCATAAATCATCGGCAGTTGCCCCTTCTTTTATATATTGCTCCATATCTTCGTGATAAAGCATGTCTGACAATCCATCAGAACAAAGCATGTATATATCTCCATGTTTAATGGTATTTCTGAATTCGACCAAGTCTAAATATGACGTATCACAACCTGCCCCAATACAATTGACGATCGCGCCCGTATTGCTGATATCACCAGTGATATTACTGAGCGAATGGTCTGTAGACAACTGTGTCAGTGTGTTGTCTCTGAACAAATACACCCTGCTGTCACCACAGTTTACCCAATAACAATCATGATAATTAATCAATATTCCTACCAGCGTAGTACCCATACCTAACAGTTTGGGGTCGTCTTTCCCACATTTCTCTATATACCGCGATATATGTTCGAGCCAAAAATAGGATGCTTCGTTAAATCGGCTTGCATCAAGATACTTCCAGGGCAATCCGAACATCCTTCTAAGACTGTCGAGTACTATTTCGCTAGCCATTTCACCTGCATTATGACCGCCCATTCCGTCGGCCAAAGCAGCAATGTACATCTCTGTATCATCTATCTTGCATAAAGATTGATACGAACCGTTACGGATAAGTTTATCCCCGACCAGTATCATGTCTTCATTATTTCTTCTCACCAGTCCCACACGACTGGCTGCATCTATGCTAAATTTTAACATACTACTATTGTATTATATTACACTAACTTGCAAGTTTATATTTGCAATAGTTACGATATCACCATTATTCAAAGACATCGCCACATCCGGTTTCAACGGATGCTGATTCACCATTGTACCATTCGACGAGTGTTTATCCACTATACACCAACCTGAAGTGCCGTTGTACATCAGTTGGGCATGTACGCCCGACACATACTTGTTATTTTCGAATATCTTCTGATATAGTCCTTGTCTTCGTCCTATCACAGCACCGTTCTGACCAATGATGCGGATATTGAGGTTGCCATTGTAAAGAGTAAGTTGAGGTATACCTGGGACCTTAGGTTGCTGCGGCACATCAATACTTCCCCGCTTAGATACGGCAATAGATGCAGTGAACGATTCGAATGTAGAAGACAGACTCGTATTGTTGTCCGACTTCATCCGTTCTATCTCATCGAGGGAATACATCATACCTCCGCAATAAGTACAACGCCTACCTAGTCCTACCCTACCACATTGGTCGCAGTATAACAAAGCTTGTCCGCACTGGTCGCAGTAGCGTGAGTCTTCGTCTATCTCTTCTTTGCAATTAGGACATATTATCATTATTATCTACATTATCTGTAATTAAGTCATCAGCTGTTATAGTCTGATATATTTCTTTTGTACGCTTATCCAATGGCAAATTGGAAACCCTGATTGACAGTTGCTGAATAGTAGTATTCAATAGATTCCGCATTGTCCGTGCATTTCCAAACGAAGATTCGTCTTTTGTCATCAGCATCTGGTCTATTACCTCCATCAACTTAAACTCTGCAATCGGATCAAGATGATACTCCTGATCGGCTGCCATCTTTTTATATATCTGAAGCAATTCATCCTCATTATAGTCTTCTATATGCATACGATGGGTAAATCTGCTTGCCAGTCCCGGATTCGTATTCAGGAATTCTTCCATATTATCTTTATATCCAGCAACAATCACGACAAACTTTCCCCTGTCGTCTTCCATACGTTTCATCAATGTGTCGATGGCTTCCTTGCCATAAGTGTCATGACTGTCGCTCAAGGTATAGGCTTCGTCAATAAAGAGAATACCTCCCATTGCTCTGTCGCACATATTGTTTACTATCTTCGGTGTCTCACCCATATATTTACCAACCAAAGTACTGCGATTTGCCTCTATGACATGCGATGTAGGCAGAATGCCCATACTGTGGAGAACTTCGCCCATTTTACGTGCTATTGTCGTCTTTCCTGTGCCAGGATTTCCGGTAAGGACAAAGTTCATGGTGAGTTGCTGCACTTTCCCCACACCCATATCACTACGTTGACGCATAAACATACTCTGTACCGCCAGACGTCGTATGACGTTTTTCACATTACGCATGCCTATCAGTTGGTCTATCTCTGCCAATACATCATCTAGCGGACGGGCCACTTCATTTTGCTGGAGAGAGAGGTCATCCACCGTTATACGATACATGTCTTCTTCGTTGATATTGGTATCATTAATATGATTAACCAAACGTTTGCTCTGATTTTCTATTGCCTCATCGAACAACTTGCGGGCTTCGCGGGCATTACCGAAATTCTTGTCACGACGCAAACACAGTTCTTCAAACTTGCGATGTATGGCTGCTTGAGTCTCCTGGTCAATAATAAACTTACGTTCACGGGCCATGTTCATAAAGATCTCCGTCAACTCATCTGCATCATAGTCGTCAAAATGTATGGTCTGTGTAAATCTACTCTTGAGTCCAGGATTGGAATCAATGAAATCGGTCATCTGCTCTGTATAACCAGCTACGATGCATATAAATTTTCCTCTGTCATCTTCAAGTCGTTTGAGCAAAGTATCAATGGCTTCATTGCCAAATGAGTCATTTTCATTCTCGGATAATGTATATGCCTCGTCGATAAACAGGACGCCGCCCAATGCCGTATCTATAAGATGATTGGTCTTGATTGCCGTCTGACCGGCATATCCGGCCACCAATTTACTTCTGTCAGCCTCAACCAGTTGTCCTCTCGTCAGTATTCCCAATGTTTTGAACACTTCCGCCATAATGCGTGCCACGGTCGTCTTGCCTGTGCCCGGATTACCTGTGAATACATAATGTTTGCCCTGGAACGTGTGGTTCTCCCCTCTTTTTATCTGAAGATTGAGATATGACACGAGATTGATGATTTCATTCTTCACAGCTTTAAGACCCACCATCCCGTTCAACTTAGCAAGACACTCTTCGTAGTCGGCTGACTTCGGTGCTTCATAAGGTATGTCATCCGGCAGAATTGTCATCAACTGCTGATCACTCATCTGTGATATGTCGCCTTTCTGCAGGCGTTCTGCCTGAGATCTGCAAATCTTTTCGAACAACTGACGCATATTCCGTCCGTTGGCGAAGGTTTTGTCACGACTGTCATACATCGCCTTGATACACTTGCGTGTTACCTCGGCGGCATCATCAGACATAATATATTTCTTAACCTTGGCGAAGGTCAACAGTATCTCGTATAGTTGCTCAGGTGTATAATCTTCTATATTGAGGAAATAATTGAAACGACTTCTGAATCCCGGGTTGATACGGAACAAATTGTCCATCTCGGTACGGTAACCTGCCGCAATGACAACAAATTTGCCACGGTCATCTTCCATGCGTTTCATGAGTTTCTCCAAAGCCTGTTCACCCTGACTATCTCTTTCACCTCCATTGGATACAGGAGCGAGTGTATATGCTTCATCTACGAACAGGATTCCTCCCATCGCCTTGTCACACAGTTTATCAACCAACTTGGGCGTTTCGCCCTGATATTGACTGACCAAATGAGCTCTATCAACCTCAACCACATGTCCACTGTCCAGATATCCTACAGCTGCCAGTATCTCTCCCAATTTACGGGCGATAGAGGTTTTTCCTGTACCAGGATTTCCGGTAAGAACGACGTGTACTCCCATCTTCTGACCGAAATCGCCACCTATACCGCGTTGCTGCCGATGCAAATCATTCTGTACCGTATATGCGATTTCTTTTACGGCCGCCTTCACTTCGTCCATACCGACAAATTCATCCAGGTCGGCAAGTATCTCATCAAGAGAACGTTCTTCGGGCACATATCCCCGTATATCTTCACGTTCCACAATCTTAGTCTCAGGTCCATGACCTATAAACGATGTGAATATATCTTCCGCTACCTTACTGGCAAGATGTCCATTACCGAAAGTATCATCCTTGATCTTAATCTGATAACGGAAATATCGCAACAGTTGTTTTTCCGCTTCCTCCGTGAATTCCGTAATACCATATTTCTCGCGCAATATCTTATGACACAAATCAGCCAATTCTTGATAATTGGGTTCCGGCAGATCGAAACGATACTTAAATCTGTTGGTTACTGCTGGATTACTACTCAGAAATTCGTCAAGTCCCTTTGGAAGTCCGGCGAGTACAACCAAGGGATTATCATCCCAATGGTCCATCTCAACGAACAGTTTGTCCAACGGATTAACCTGGTTGGAATACTTATAAGGCAACAGTTTCTGCACATTATCAAAGAACAGGATTCCGCCCTTTGCTTTTTTTACATTATCATCCCAACGATCGACGAATCTATTATAATCTACTGCATCTACTATCGTCAGTTTATTTTTTTCTATAATTTTATTTTGATAGAAATAGTCTCGTATGATTTCGGCAAGCATCGTCTTTCCCGTACCGGTCTCGCCCACAATGATAGAATTGATGCTCAGATGAACGTTTGCCACGTCCTTACGCGAACGAAGGAATGTATATGTATCAACAATCGTCTTCAGTTGGGACTTAACCTCCTTCAGACCTACGAGTTTTTCCAACACGTTAGTCTGAATCAATGGCTTTCCGCACCACTTGCAGAATCTGGCCACCTTACGGTTTTCCTTATGACAATTATCACATATCATGCTTATTCTATATCATGCTTTATCTTTTCTTTCACTTCTTGATAGTCAACACGCCATGTAGGCAATTTCGGATTAGGGGTATTCATAAATGTAGGACTGTATATGATAAAGTCGATAATGAACACGGCTATCAACAAGCACCAACAGACATAATGGATGACCGATTCACCCGCCATACTGCGTATATGATCATTGACATCCTGTATCATCCCAAACTTGCTACCTTTGTATTTGTACGAGTTGGTCTTGAAAGTAAAATACAACGGTTCAAGCAGTGTAGATTTGATATCGTCATCCAGAATTCTGTTTACGGCTTGTCTGTCTTCCTCTGAATGATGACGGTAATTGGTTTTGTAACATATATATGCATAACCTACGGTTAACAGCACCACTGTCATTGTAAACAAGGCAGGCAATCCTTTATAGACTTCTCTCAATATCATGATAGGTATGGCTGCCGACACAAATCCGAGAACCGACAATGCCGCACTCACCGTAAAACCGAAACCTCTGAAATAGGAATGGACTGCACAGATGAGAGCTGTGCTCAAACCTAATGGCACACCGATACTAAATACCGTATGCCACATCAGATAACTACGTCCTGCCGGTGTTATTCCAATAAAGACGAGCAATATCATCCATACGATACATAAGCCATAAAACAAATAGCTCCATATCACTTCCTTATTAGATGCGTGCAACCATAAACGGCGCGCTTCTTCTGTCTGTCTGTCTGTCTCTTTCTTGGCGGCTACGAAACGTTTGTAATACTTCTGCGACATATCAAATTCGCCAAGTTGCATAATCCAACTCTCCAACGACCGTTCATAACTGTACTCCTCTGTAAATTCAGCAAACGGGTCTTCATGGTAGAAAATGGACATCCACTGACAGAAATTGCCACTTCGTATCTCATGACGTATCATACTCATATAGTTTTTGGATACAGTACGCCCATCGTTCAGAATCGTCAGTTCGTCCAATTTGTATTTCGGTATCACGCCCATCATTCTGCAGAACCGGTATGAGGCTGTCTGAATATCATAAGCCCCCATTCTGTTACGGTTCTCTTCAGATTCCAGATCAAAACATTTTTTGCCTTCCACTACATAATCATACCATCCGTGCATCTGGGCATAATAAGCCAGTCTGCCGTCTGCATTAATATAGTCGAACATTCTCTCTGCAAACTCTTTGCTGTTCAGATTCTGACATTCCTGCAGACGGAGATTCATCAGTTCACCTACGGCATCTATGGAATTGGCCTCTTTCAGATCAAAAGCCGCATCCCTGTCCAGATTATACAGCACCTTGTATGCGAACGATCGCGAATACGTTGCATTCTCGGTCATAATTCTCATCGCTTCACATGCCATCTTGTCCGTATGAGAGAACATCCACGACAACAATCGACCGTCACAAAGACTCATCCAGTCATCATCGCTGCAATCGCAATAACCGAATGCATGTGTTATTTCTTTAATATTCGACGAAGGATACTTTGAAAGGAACGGCATATCCGGGTTATATTCATAAATCATTCTGATAATGGTGATTCGTCCGTCTATACTCTTCTTTTTAAAGTACGAACGCATTCTGTTCACATCACAGTCTGAACGGATTTCAAGATATAAGAACAAGGGATCGTTCTCATTCCTCAAAGCTATCGAATATTTCTCGATGTTATTAAGCATAGACACACATACACTCTGCTTGTCGGCACATATCTCACCATTAATGTCATGATATGGGAATGTACTGTCCATAGCAAATACACAAGCCATCATTCCGGCCTGTTCATCGTTAGGATAAAGGTCGTTCACGATATTATCTATGTTCAGTGCTATTTTGTCGTTCCCGCAACTCTCAAGCCATTGTGATACTTTATGGTTATATAGATATGTGATAGCCAGCTTTTGGTTTTCGTATAGCAATTGAGCCAGTTCTTTGGGATTGGATGCCACCAGATTACGATCGGGATCCACAACGAAATTTTTGTATTTCAGGAATGGTGACGACACATCCACTTCCACATCTTCACCGTTAAACCATCTTTCCACCTCATCGTATCCCCATCTGGTAGAGGGGTTTACCGTAGTCAGTCCCTGCACGAGCGTTCTCACCCGTTCAGGCAATTCGTTGATACGCGGCAGACGTCCTTCACTTTTCTGCTGCATCATCTTTCGTTCGTCACTGACGCGTGTTTCCTTTCCCAACCATAAGGCGAACAGTGTCATACCCAAAGAATAGAAATCCACCGCAGGTGTTATTTCCACCTCACCGTCGATAACGTTCGTATACATCTCGGGGGCTGCATACGTAGGAGTACGCGCCTGGGTGGTACGGATTATCCCTTCACTCTCTATATCATAATATGAGGAAATACCGAAATCGCCAAGTACGACCTGCTGATGCTGTTCATCTCGGAAGAAGAAATTGGACGGTTTGATATCCTTATGTATCACCCTTCTCGTATGGCAGTAATGCAAGGCTGCAGCACATTGCAGGGCGATACGTTTAAACTGTCTAACATCGTGGTCCAGTTTATATTCCGACAGCGTACCACCTTTCAGGTACTCCATCAGTTCATAGTCTCTCCGGTTACCATCTACATAAGTAAAACCGTAATCCACTATATTTATAATCATTTCGAAGTCCATATTATATATGACCTTCGATACATTCTTATCAAGTTTACAGTTAGGATAATACAATTTCAGCACATATTCTTTCTTTCCATAAGTAACAAGATACACCTGTGCCTCACCGGATGAATTTGACAAGCATTTGATATTATGGTAAGTTTTACCTTTTATCACCATATCATCACTGCTCACATCAGTCCGTTGATACTGTCCAGCCTTGATAGTAATATCTTCGGAATTTCCACCTACTAGGACAGTAGACTCATTTCCTGGATTGTTTGCGATTATGGTCTGATCAGTCATTATTTATCGTCTTTTGTGTTTTGATTGCTCCCTAATATGATCCATTTTCCTCCCATCTGCGGTTTGGCGCATCCGCAAGGACTGGAGTGGACGGCATGTTTATAGTTACATATCCATCCAAGCCTTAATCCGGCTGGTTTACATGCCATGGCATAATTGCGGGCACTTACGGATGTTTTCATGGGTGGCACCTTGATCTTTTCAAACAGGGATGTCAATTGTAAAGTGAGGAAATCTTTCTGTTTTTGTATTTCTTCTTTTGACAGACGCTTTTTCTTCGGCTCCATGATTACAGGATCTTCCACGCCGTCACTTTTGGCGAGTAATGCCAATACATGTTTACGGAATTCGTTGCTGATCTCATCCAATTGCTGGTCTCTCTCACTGTCGAAAGGCAGATTGTTGTCCAGTTCATCGTACTGACTGGCATACTTAATCAGTTCGATGTATTCAGGGTTTGTCTGCAACTCGGCGATTCTGGTCTTTGCATCCTCCGTCAACGGTTGACCGCACTGTTTGCAAAACGCAAACTCATTAAGTGTATGACACACAGGACATACGATACCTCCTCTTGGTGAACCGCATTCCGGACAATAGGCCTCATCTCCTGTGAGATGAGCCCCGCAGAACGAACAGATATCCTTTTTGATATAGTGATGGCATTTCTCGCAGAAGTCGGCATCCGGGTCGATGTCAGCCCCGCAATTGGGACATGTAGCTTTGTGCAACGGTTCTCCGCATGATGCACAAAACATGGCTTCGGCGTCGTTTTCAGCCCCACATTGGGGACATTTTACACTTCCGGCATGTTTGTATGCTACATCAGCCTGCTGTGTATCAGCAGAGTTATCGTCCGACTCTTGCAAAAGAACTTTCTCCCGCATTTTGTCACGTCCAATATTTTGATTGTCTTTCGTTATATCTGTTTCATCAAGCATAGTACTAATCATTTAATTGGCGAACCATCTCTATAATTTATGTAGCAAAGATATTAAAAATATTATAAAAACAAAAAAAAACCACCATAAAATTACATTTACGGTGGTTTTTCTTACAAATTATTAGCTGAAAGCAGCTATTTTAGGGTTCTATACGATTTATATTACCACAACGACAGGCGTTTTTCTTTCGGGATAAACATTTTATCGCCTTCTTTCACGCCGAATGCTTCATACCATGCATCTATGTGTGGCAATGAACCGTTGACGCGCCATTCGCCCAGTGAATGAGGATCACTCTTCACACGACTGCGAATTTCTTTTTCTGTGATATTATTGGCCCATACGCCTGCAAAAGCCAGGAAGAAACGCTGGTCGGGTGTAAAACCGTCAATATCTTTCAACTGCTGGTCTTTGGTTGCATTCTTGTATGCATTGAACGATACCTGCAGACCACCGTGGTCGGCTAGGTTCTCACCCAACGTAAACTTACCGTTGGCATTCAGGTCGGGCAATACTTTTATTGAAGAGAAGTAATCAGCATAAGCACCTGTGCGCTCGTCGAAATTCTTTGCATCCGATGCTGTCCACCAGTCTGTCATATTACCGTCTTTGTCGAAGTGGCGACCCTGATCGTCAAATCCGTGTGTCATCTCATGGCCTATCACTACACCGATACCTCCATAGTTGAACGCATCGTCGGCTGTCGGGTCGAAGAACGGCGGTTGCAGTATTCCGGCAGGGAAACAGATCTCATTGGTTGTCGGATTGTAGTATGCGTTCACAGTCTGCGGTGTCATACCCCAACGGTCTCTGTCAACCGGTTTGCCCACCCGGTGAGTCAATTCCCAGTCTATCAGGAATCTTCTACATTCCTTTACGTTATCGTAGAAAGATTTGGCAGGATCGATATTGAGTCGGCTCAGGTCTTTCCACTTGTTGGGATATCCAATCTTTACGTAGAAAGTAGCGAGTTTTTCGAGGGCTGCCGCCTTGGTGGTATCGCTCATCCATGACTGTGCCTTGATGCGCTCGCCGAGGGATGTCTGAAGGTTCTTTACCAACTGTTCCATACGTGCTTTCGAAGATGCGGGGAAATACTTTTGAACATAGATGCGTCCCAATGCCTCTCCCATCATAGTTTGTACCATATTGGTGGCTTTCTTCCATCTAGGATAATCCTCTTTACGCCCTTTCATCGTCTTGCCGTAAAAGTCGAAGTTGGCTGCTGCCACCTTGTCGCTCAGATTATCAGCAGCACCATCTATGAGGTTCCACTCCATATAGGCTTTCTTCTCGGCTGGTGTGAAGGCTGCGATAATCTTATCGGCTCCTGCCATGAAATCCGGCTGTCCCACTACCATCGTCTGATAGTCTGCAGCCTTGATCTTCAGTGCACCCATCAGGTTGCCCAAGTCGAAATGCGGATATTTACTGCTGAATTCTGCATAAGTCATCTTGTTATAGTTGGCGATAGGATCACGAAGTTCTGTCTCCGACTTCATCACCTTAGCAAGAGCTGTCTCTATCTTCATCACGTCCAGCATCTTCTGCGTGGCAGCCTTATCCGAGAAACCGAAAAGGCAGAACATTCTTACGATATGTTTCTTGTATGCCTCACGGATTGCGGTTGTGGCGGAGTCATTGTCCAGGTAGTATTCCTTCTCGCCCAGAGCTATGCCACCCTGATAGATATTCAGGATGTTCATTTTGGCATTTTTCGCATCTGCTTCATATCCGGAATTCATAACTTCACCGATACCTCCGTATGGTTCATATTTATACTGGATAGCTTTCAACTGGTCTATGGTCTTGGCATTCTCTATCTCTTTGATGACAGGCATCAGCGGTTTCACATCATCTTTGTTGCGACGTACCGAGTCCATCGCCAGTTTGTAAAAATCGCCCAACTTCTGTTCGATAGTACCTTTGGCATATTTCCCCTTTTGCAGTTCGGTGAGGATACCGTTGATTCGTTTGTTGTTATTCTCCTGCAACAGGTCGAAACTGCCGAATCTGGCATAAGCTGCAGGCAGTGGATTTTTCTTCATCCATCCGCCACAGGCATATTGATAAAAGTCTATCCCCGGTTTTACACTTGTATCCAAATCTGACAATGGAATACCTGATTTCAGTGCAGTCTGTGCGCCGCATGCCATTGATACAGTGGCAAAGGCCATTACTGGTAATAATCTCATTCTCATAATCTCTTATTTGTTTTTAGTTCTGTAATTTTTCCATCTTTTCCACATTCTCTTCCCACCTTGCGGTTTCGTCATCAAGTTTCTGTTTTATCTCCGTGTATTCGTTGATTAGCGTCATATTACTTGCGTTCTCGGGTTGATACAGGATTGTGTCGAGTTCTTTGAGTCTCGATTCCATCTTCTCTATCTTTGCCTCCGATTCCTGAATGAATTTCTGCAACTTGCTCTGTTGCTTGTTTCTCGCCTTACGCTCTTCGTAACTCAGTTCTTTGACAGCAGCCTGCTGCGCCGGTTGACTTTCAGCCGACTTCTGAGCGGGCTTTTCCATTGTGGATGTCTGCGTCATCTGAGGGGCGTTCAACTGATTAAGCGACTGCATATTCTTGTCTCTCAAGAACTCGTAGATACCGCCAAGATGTTCTTTCACCCTGCCGCCGCCGAACTCATACACTTTACTTACCAGTCCGTCCAGAAACTCACGGTCGTGACTTACCACAATGGCCGTTCCGTCAAAGGCTTTGATAGCTTCTTTCAGCACATCTTTCGACGGCATATCAAGATGGTTGGTCGGTTCATCGAGTATCAACAGGTTCACCGGTTCCAGCAGCAACTTTATCATCGCCAGTCTACTGCGCTCTCCGCCACTCAGCACTTTTACTCTCTTGTCGGAAGCTTCGCCTCCAAACATAAAGGCGCCCAGGATGTCCTTTATTTTCAGTCTTATTTCACCCTTTGCCACATTATCTATCGTTTCGAAAACGGTCAGATTCTCATCAAGCAGTTGTGCCTGGTTCTGAGCGAAATATCCTATCTGGATGTTATGTCCTACTTTCAGTTTACCAGTATATGGTATCTGACTCATGATACATTTCACAAGGGTGGATTTTCCTTCGCCGTTCTTTCCGACGAAAGCCACTTTCTCACCTCTCTTGATAGTCAGGTTCACATGGTCGAAAATCGTATGTGCACCGTAGTCTTTGCGCACCTCGTCGCATATCACGGGATAGTCGCCGCTGCGCAGACATGGCGGAAATTTCAGATGCATCGACGATGTGTCTATATCGTCTATCTCTATCGGCACGATTTTGGCCAACTGCTTGATACGGCTCTGCACCTGTACCGCCTTCGTAGGTTTGTAACGAAAACGCTCTATGAAATCCTTCATGTCGGCTATTTCCTTCTGCTGGTTCTCATAAGCACGCAACTGCTGTTCACGGCGCTCTGCCCTCAATGTCACATATTCGTCATATTTTACCTTATAGTCGACCACCTTGCCGCACGATATTTCAAGGGTGCGGTTGCTCACATTATTAATAAAAGCACGGTCGTGACTGACGAGAAGCACAGCCTTGGCGTTATTGGCAAGAAACTGTTCAAGCCATTGTATACTCTCGATATCAAGGTGGTTGGTAGGTTCGTCAAGTAACAGCACATCCGGTTTACGGAGCAAAATCTTCGCCAGTTCAATACGCATACGCCATCCGCCGCTAAACTCGCTTGTGGGTCTGTCCATATCTGTCCGCTCGAAACCGAGACCGGTGAGCGTGCGCTCTATCTCCGCCTCGTAATTCTCCGCGCCCATCATCATATAACGCTCGTGCTCGGTGGTAAACTTCTGCACGAGGTCCAGATAGCTTTCACTCTCATAATCAGTACGTTCAGCCAACTCCTGATTCATCTTGTCAAGACGTTCTTTCAGTCGGGTGTTATCATCGAAAGCCTTGCGTGCCTCCTCCCTTACGGTAGTATCATCCTGTAGAATCATCACCTGTGGCAGATAACCGATTGTCGTATCCTGCGGGATAGCCACCACACCGGCAGTAGGCTTCTGCAAACCACTGATTATCTTGAGCATGGTCGATTTCCCCGCTCCGTTTTTACCCACCAGCGCTATGCGGTCATGATCGTTTACTACATAACTCACATCACTGAAAAGCGGTTTCACTCCAAACTCTACTTTAAGACCTTCTATTGATATCATTTTACCTTTACTGAATTTCGAGATGCAAAGATAAGAAATAATTGTGGGTTATACAAGAAATATACAACAATTTCACTATTTGGGTTCCGGAACGGCTGCCGTTCCGCCATTTGGCGTTACGCCGGTATCCATCATTCGGAACAACGTATCGCTGACGGCTGTAAGATCTTCATTCTGACTGTTATCACCCATCATGTTATCACCGTTCATCATACCCATGTTCATTCCTGCGCTCGAAAAGCCCATACCGCCACCTTCCAGTCCGCCTGTCCTCGTCAGAGATTTCTGACTACCACACGAACTGACCATGACGGCTGCCAATACAGCAATCGAAATATGTATAAATCTTTTCACACCGCAAAGATAATAAATCATCAAATACCATCCAAATAAATATGAATATTTTTTAGATCAGCCGTCAATTTCAGTGCTCATTTTTTCTTTTAATGAACGTTAAATTAATCGTTTGCGCATATTTTATTTAATTTTTTTTGAGAAAATGCTTGTTTATTTAAATTTTTAGTTCTAACTTTGCAAATAATTAAGATCAACTCGAACCATAACCGAAAATAATCACAGGTTAAATCTATAGCAAACAGGATGTGCTATTAGAGATGAAGATATACTTTACCATACACAGGACGGGAGTCTCTATGTGTAGATGGTTGTATATTTGTAGGAAGGACAACTAAAGTATTTCGGG
>NZ_CALMHT010000001.1 GCF_937863835.1 uncultured Prevotella sp. | reverse complement strand
GAGTTCAGACGTGTGCTCTTCCGATCTTTAGCGTACTTTATATTTTAAAATTCATTTCATAATAACAATCTTTAAAAAAGTGTGGCAAAGTATTTTCATGGATGCCAGAAATTGTGTACATTTGCAAGGTGTATTAAATAAATTGCCGCTTAGATGGAAGAGTTCCAAAACGACCTTTGAACAAAATGGGTGTCATCTGAATTAAGATGTTGGACAAAGATTGCTTGTCCAAAAGTTTGAGCGAGCGTTCATGTTCTCAGTAAGAGTGGGTGGGACATGGAAATATTAAATAAACAGAATGGCTCAAAGAAGGCTGTGGACACGTGAAGAGTTTATATTGACTCTGAACCTCTATTTTAAACTTCCATTTGGAAAAATGCATCATGGCACCAAGGAAGTAATTGAACTTGCCAATTTAATTGGTAGGACAAGTAGTTCCATAGCATTACGTTTGGGCAATTTTGCTTCTTGTGATCCGATGTTAAAGTCTCGTGGTATCAAAGGTATGATAGGTGGCACAGACCAATGTCAACCTTACTGGGATGAGTTTCAAGATAATAGAGAGAAACTAATTTTTGAAAGTGAAAAATCCTTGGCGCAAATGCAACATCTGTCATTGGAACAGAAGTATAATATCCGTGACATTGCCAATTTGCACGGTGAAACAAAAATAAGAGCCGTGAAAACAAGAGTAAACCAAGACGTATTCCGTCAAATGGTTATGGCTAACTATTTTGGTAAATGCGCATTATCTGGCATAGATATACCAGAGTTGCTTTTAGCTAGCCATATCATTCCATGGTCTAAGGATGAACATGAGCGATTGAATCCTTGTAATGGCATCTGTCTTTCTGCTTTGTATGACAGAGCATTTGATCAGGGGCTTATAGGCTTTGACCAAGAATACAAAGTTGTTCTTTCCCATAGAATAATTGAAAAGGAAGGGAAAGAATATTATAATAACTATTTTGCTAATATAGAAAGGAAACCTCTGGCAAAACCAGATAGATACCTGCCAGAGAAAAGATTTCTTGAATGGCATATGGATGAAATATTTTTGAGATAATAAAATAATATGATAGACAATAAAGAGAATAAAATTCGTGTCGTCGAACTCTTCGCAGGCGTCGGTGGTTTCCGTGTTGGTTTGGAAGGAGCTTCGGATGCTTATGACACTATATGGAATAATCAGTGGGAACCAAGCACTACACAACAGGATGCTTCATTAGTCTATAGGGCTAGATTCGGTTCAGAGGGACATTCAAATGAAGATATTAACAACGTCCTAACAAAAGATATTCCTGACCACGATTTGTTGGTGGGCGGTTTCCCGTGCCAAGATTATTCTGTGGCATCGACACTTAGCCGTTCAGGCGGTATCGAAGGAAAGAAAGGCGTGTTGTGGTGGCAGATTTATCGCATTTTGAATGAAAAGAAAGAGAATCGTCCCGATTACATACTTTTTGAGAATGTGGACCGCCTTCTTGGTTCCCCTGCAAAACAGAGAGGGCGCGATTTTGCCATTATTTTGGCTTCTCTCTCAGACTTAGGTTATACCGTGGAATGGAGAATCATTAATGCTGCTGATTATGGAATGCCCCAACGTCGACGCAGAACATATATAGTTGGATATCGAGACAATTCAGTGGTATCAAATAAAATCGAGGATTTAGAAAACTGGCTTCGTTACGATGGAGTGATGGCCAAAGCATTTCCATCGGAGCCTAAAGGAGTCTTGATGAATTTCGACATTGAAGGCGAAATACAGGAAGTCTCTACCAACTTTAATAAGGGTAAGAAAACAAGTCCCTTTGGCAATGCTGGAATCATGCATAATCGTAAAGTATATACGACAGACTTAAATCCTGTCTATGAGGGAACATCCATTACGTTGGGTAATATACTTATTGATGAATCTTTTGTACCTGAAGATTTTTTTATTTCAGAAGATGATTTAAATAAATGGGAATTTGAAAAAGGCTCGAAGAAGATAAATAGAACTTCTAAGGAAGGATACGAGTATGTATTTTCAGAAGGCGCAATGGCTTTTCCAGACTATCTTGACAGACCGTCTCGTACAATTGTTACCGGTGAAGGTGGCACCGCCCCATCTAGATTCAAGCATGTCGTATTAACACCATCAGGACGATATCGCCGTCTTCTACCTATCGAGTTGGAAAGACTGAATATGTTCCCGGACAATCATACATACCATCATCTGGTATCTGATGGTAAACGAGCCTTCCTTATGGGTAATGCGCTTGTATGTGGCATAGTACAGAGGGTAGGAAAATCTTTGTACAGTTTTATTTATGATGAAGAACCCGTTTCCACTCATCCAATTGACATGAAACGTGAGTCAAAGCCATACGTGCAGTTGAGCTTGTTTGAAAATTCCAATGATAATATAGTATATAACAAGATTCAGAAAACATATAAACTCAATCGCAATAAGAATTTACTGATTGGATTCGTCAAGCCAGATAACAACGACTACTTTTTGGATGGTGGTTCAACTAAGATATATTATACTGGTAAAACGAGAAAATTTCCATCTACGATAGCACTCAACAAACTGTATTATTTCATGCCGTATATAAAGGGGAAAGGTGTGAAAGACTTATATCTTATCCATATTGCGCGTATTGGCAGTAAGGCTGAAATACATAAAGACAGCAAAGACAAGGACCCTCGAATCGTATTTGAATTGGAGTATTTGGAGAGTCTGAAAGATTATGTGCCGGTAAGATTGAATATTTTTGATACTTATCGCGATACCATTTTGTGGACAATCTTGAACAATCAATAAATTATTAATTATGGCTGATCATATTTTCGAATATAACGATTTAGAAAAGCGTCTGGATGCTGTTATTGATAAGACATTAGGTGAAATTGACGACAAGGGAATATTTAACAAAGTGAAGAAATACCCTCTACAAAAGGGTATCGCAGGCACGATTATTGAACAATGTGTGATGGGGTATGAGCCCGATACCAAGCAAGAAGCTGATTTGATAGTGAAGTATCCTGATAGGACAGTGCCAACAGAACTGAAAACTACAGGTATGGTTCTCAAAAATGAAAACGAATATGTAGCAAAAGAGCCTATGTCCATCACAGCTGTTGGCATCTATGACTTGTTTAGTCAGACATTTGACAGTTCTCATTTCTGGAATAAAGCCGAGCACATGTTGCTGGTCTATTATCTCTACAAATCCAAGAATGCAGTCACTGCGTATGAATACAAAGACTTTCCCGTCAAGGGATATGACTTTCATGAATTTACAGACAAAGAGGAAAAGGTATTAAGGCAAGACTGGGAAAACGTACGGACACTTATCAATTCAGTGATGGAAAACCATCCTGGCGAACATACGAAAGAATGGAAACAAACTGTACTGGATGAGTATCTTAAAGTACATGGTAAACTGCGAGATGTACTGCAATACATAGATTTGGCACCACGCATGGTTCCGAGATTCCGTTTCAAAAAACCTTTCGTAAATACAATCATTCAAAAGAAATTTGGAAAACAATTTTCGAAGTTGTCAAGCGACATCATGTTTCTCTCGGATATAGATAAGAAATGTTTTGAACTTACTAAAAAATATAAGGGCAGAACCATGAAAGAAATTGCTGCTGACTTGGGACTCAAGCTCAAGTCGAAAAGCATCAAAGGAGGTGATAAAGTCGGCGAAACGGTTGATAAATCATTAGGGCAAACTCTCACCACGACAATGTTTGGTGGTCATGGCAGGATGAGTAATGTTGAAATATTCAACGAGTTTGGTATTATCGGAAAGACGATTGTCCTGACAGTGGACAACAAGAAGACAGAGGATATGAAATTCTATCATGCTGACTTTGACGAGATGAGTCAGAAGACCATAATTGATTCAGATGGAAGCGAGAGGAAAATGAGTTTTGAGGATAGTGAACTTTATACATATTTCTCTGAGCAGAAATTCTTGATGATTATCTTCAAAGAGCCTCGCAAACCAAAGGGGAAAAAAGACAAGGTTTCCCTATTGGAGGATATTTTCGTAGGATTCAAACTCATTACCTTTCCTGATATATTCGTCAATGGCTATGCCAGAAAATTATGGGATGATACACGTGATAAGATTATTAACAACAAGTTGAAGAATGTGATAGATTACAACAAAAGGGGAGAGCCAATCATAAATAAGAAGACTGGTGAGATAAAAGCTGCTCCCAATTGGATGAAAAAGTCAGAGAATCCATTTTTCATCCGTGGTACTGGGGCAATTTCCACACCAAAATTTAAGACGGTAAATGTGAATGGTATTGCGATGATACCACAAAATATTTGGATAGATGGAAAATATATTGTTGACCAACTTAATCTGGTGGATGATGTGATGAGCCAGGTAGAAAAGAAAAATAGTTAATTCTAACATTCGATTAAGATTCATGACATCGCCAAAGGTTTCATATACGATGTCTCGTATAAGAGGAAAGGATACAAAGCCGGAACTGATTGTGCGGAAGTATCTTTGGGGTCGTGGCTATCGCTACAGGAAGAACGATAAGCGGTTGCCTGGTACACCCGACATCGTGCTAAAGAAATATGCTACGGTGATTTTTATTCACGGGTGCTTCTGGCATGGGCATGACCACATCGTGTGGCCTAAGACGAATGCTGAGTTCTGGCGCAACAAGATTGAACGTAACAGACTTCGCGATGCTGAGGATAAACTGAAACTCAAAGAAATGGGATGGAACGTGATGACTGTCTGGGAATGTCAGCTTACTAAAAAAGAAAGGGAAAGTACTTTAAGAGAAATCGAATATCTCTTAAACAGGGCTTTTCTTGAACGTCAGAAACCGAAAGGTTCCTATGGACCTGTTCCTATAAACACTGATATGGCCGCAGAGCATACAACTCATAATTGAAGTAGGTAAGCACTATTTCTCTACATGAATTCTCTCTTAAACCATGTTTCAAACACTTTGTCCGTAAGAAAAACCGAACCTTTATTATCATCTATGATCTCACGCTGTATTAAAGCGCTCTTTATTCGGTTGATATTAGATTTCGTACCCAAGGGAAAACGTTCCTGAACGGTCTTAGCTCCAAATTCTGTGTGAATGCCACTGCATAAGGCTCTGATATAATTGAGCTGATATGACGTGAGTCCCTCGGTCTGCTGCACAAATAACGAATTACATTGTTGAAGCAATGTGGATATTCCGTCCTCGATATTCTGGTCGGTTACTTCCTTATCTGTTTCTGCCATCACATTCCATGCCAATTGTTGCACGTAGGAGGAATAGTTGTCAACAGACTCGCAAATTCTGACTGATCTCTCGGAAGAAATCTTCATGCCCTGACTCTCAAATCTGGAAATGATGAACGGAACCCATTTTTCAGTTGGTATTCTGTCTAAATAAATCATTTCGCCAAACATATAGAATGGCATCCTTTTGTTCTGAAAGAGGTTTGACATCAGATGCTTCTTACTGCCAAAGAGACAATATGATACGTTCTGCTGATGTTGCCAAACTCCACGCAGACGTTTCTGTATGGTGATTGAATCGTTCATTTCACCTATCTGCTGGAACTCGTCGATGCACACGACAATGCGTTTGTTGTTCTCTCGTGCTAGTACTTCGGGCAACTGAAGAATTTCTTCGGGTTCATAATTGGCCGGAGTAATTCCAAGCGAGAAACTGAAGTCTGTGCCGGGCACTTCTCCAAAGGAAATTTTGGGAGTAAGCCTTACGAGAAACTTCTTCACATTTTCCATAATCTGTTCCATCTTGCCCGATGTAGCTTTCAGTATTGACTCGGCAAAACGGTTTAAGAAATCATATTCACTGCGACAGTCGTATATGTCCATCATTACAACGATGCAATCAGATGGATGCATTTCTTTTTGAACACGCTTGACCAAGGAGGTCTTTCCCATTCGACGCGGAGAGATTAGAATGACGTTGATGCCATTCTTGAAATCCATTGCCATGCGTTTCGTTTCCTGTTCACGATCAGTGAAATTGACACCTTCTACCGACATACCATATACAAAAGTCTTTTCTTTCATATCGCTTGCTTTTTTATAAATACAAGGCAAAAATAATAAAAAATAAAATGGTTCACAACATTGTGGACCACAATGTTGTGAACTTTAAATGTTTTTAGTAGAAAATAGCGCCTTGAACTATATTTAATAGTTAAATACAGTTCAAACTATTTATAAAAAAGTCTTACATGATATCTACATTCTATGTTTTGAAACGAAATCTGCCTTGTGACCGTGCACAGCAAATAAAATCGATATTTATGGTTCGGTTTGCATATTTTTTATTATTTTTGTCATTACATTATGAAAGACTAGTTGAGCCTCGACAAGGTATAAATGAATGAATAATAATATAACAAGAGAAACTATGAACACAAGAATGATTATCACGTCGGCTTGCGCCATGACTGCATCACTGTCCATGGCTCAGGGAATCAAGTATCCGGAGGCACCACATGATGGTACCGTGGATGAGTATTTTGGTGTGAAGGTGGCAGACCCGTTCCGTCCACTGGAAGATGACAACAGTGAGGCAACCAAGAAATGGGTGCAGGAGGAAAATGCGGTTACGCGTAATTATCTGGATAAGATACCTGAAAGGGCCGGATTACTAAAACGCATGAAAGAAGTAGCCAACTATGAAAAGACGCAGGCACCTTTCAAGAAACACGGCAAATGGTACATTTACCGCAACAACGGTCTGCAGAATCAGAGTGTCCTGTACCAGATGGATAAGTTGGGTGGCAAGGAGCGCGTATTACTTGATCCCAATACATTGAGTTCGGATGGTACGGTAGCCCTGCAGAGTGTCAGTTTCTCCGCCGACGGTAAATATATGGCTTACGTCATCAGCAGAAGCGGCAGCGACTGGGTAGAAATCTATGTTCGTGACGTGGCTACGGGCAAAGACCTCAAAGACCATATCGTATGGGCAAAATTCACTGATGCTTCCTGGAAAGGCGACGGTTTCTATTACAGCGCTTATGATGCACCCGACAAGCATGCTTACAGCGTCAAGAATGAGGTTCATAAAATCTATTATCACAAAATCGGAACGCCGCAGAGTGAGGATGAACTGTTCTATCAGAATCCCGCATATCCCCTCCGTTTCTATTATGTAAAAACCAATAAGGAAGAGACCGTGATGTATTTGTATGAAGGCGGTGCAGGAGCAGGCAACAATCTATATGTACGTGACTTACGCAGACCAGGTACGCAATTCATTCAGATGACGAGCAATATGGACTATCAGTACACACCTGTGCAGACTATCGGCGACAGTATCTTCATCTATACCAATGACGGGGCAGCGAAAAACAGACTGATGTTGGCTGATATCAAGAATCCCGGAGTGAAGGACTGGAAGGTTGTGGTACCCGAAGCTGATGACGTACTGGATAATGTGGAATTTGCCGACGGCAAGATGATACTGACCTACATGAAGGATGCCAGTTCGCACAGTTATCTATATTCTTTGGACGGCAAGCGAATCAGTGAAATCCAGATGCCTTCTGTGGGCACCGCCAGTTTCAGCGGAGAAAATGACCAAAAGGAATGTTTTTATTCTTTCTCCTCATTCACATTACCCGGCACGATCTATCAATATGACATGGACCACAACAAAAGTAGTGTATTCATGGCACCGAAAACAGCTTTCGACCAGAACCGGTTTGAAACAAGACAAGTATTTTTCAACAGCAAGGACGGAACCCGTGTACCGATGTTCATTGTCTGTAAAAAAGGTATCAAACTCAACGGTAAGAATCCGCTGCTGCTCTATGGCTATGGCGGTTTCGACATCGCTCTTACACCTCGATTCTCCTCGGCGAGCATCCCATTCCTGGAGAATGGTGGCATCTACGTGGAAGTGAATCTTCGTGGGGGCAGCGAATATGGCGAGGCATGGCATCTGGCAGGTACCAAAATGCAGAAGCAGAACGTGTTTGACGACTTTATCTCAGCAGCGGAATGGCTCATCAGCCATAAGTATACAGACAAGAATCATCTGGCTGCGATGGGCGGCAGCAATGGCGGTTTGCTCGTAGGTGCCTGCATGACGCAACGTCCTGATTTATTCAAAGTATGTATTCCGATGGTAGGTGTCATGGATATGCTGCGCTATCATAAGTTCACAATCGGTTGGAACTGGGCTTCTGATTATGGTACATCCGAGGATTCCAAGGAGATGTTTGAATATCTCAAGGGCTATTCTCCGCTTCATAATCTGAAGAAGGGCGTGAATTATCCTGCCACACTGATTACCACAGCCGATCATGACGACCGTGTGGTACCGGCACATAGTTTCAAGTTTGCCGCTACCTTACAGCAATGTCAGGCTGCACAGGCTCCCGTACTGCTCCGCATAGAAAGCAAGGCTGGTCACGGCGGCGGAATGCCATTAAGTAAACAGTTGGATGAATATGCTGATATATACAGTTTCATCGCTAAAAATATCGGCATGAAAATCAAGTAGAATGATTGATTCTTAGGCTATCTTAAATTAAAAGCCCGGCAATTTCCTAATATGAAAATTGCCGGGCTTTTGCGTATGTTTCTTTTTTTATTTGTATTTTTGAATCAGGGCATCTGCCTGACTATTACCGAGGGTTTTAGCTTTTTGCAGGTTCTGCAAACCGTCGGCTTTGTTTCCTTTTTTGATCTGCAGGATGCCAAGAATAAGATATCCGTCTGCGTCTTCGGGAGCGATGGTGATACATTTGGTGGCACTCTTGATACCGTCATCCAACATATTGACACGTAACATCAGGTTTGCCTGTTCTGCGTAATAGGTAGGTTCCTTCGGATTCATTTCTATGGCTTTGGCGATGTCATCTAATGCCTGTTTGTAAATACGTCCGTTCACTTCTGCCTGTTCACGGAGATAATAGAATCTGTCATTGAGTTCCGCTCTCATGAGATTCTCATACTCATTATAATCTGCCACCGACTCACGGTATTTCTTCATGTCATAGAGTTTGCTTCCCCTGGCTAACAGATAGGGGGCAGCTTCTTTCAGGTACGGTTTGCTGAAACAACTGACAGCACTGTCCAACAAGGCCAGTAATTCGTCATCGGATGCTTTCAGTTGCGACTTACACTGTGCCGCATCATAGAAGATCTCACCATTACGCAAAGGCGTCTTCGACAGTTCTATATATGTGTTGTAGGCATCCTGATATTTGCTTTGACTGTATAATATCTGTGCCATCTGGAATTTATATACCGGAAGGGGATTGATATCGTATGCTTTCTTCGCTTCCTGATATGCCAGATCCATGTTCCAGTCTTTAAATACCTTGTCGGATTTGTATAATTCCTTTTGATAAATCAACTTACTGTAACTGTAGTGCACGTCATCCTTCTTGTCAGCCACTTTGATGGCACGTTCCATATCCGATTTGGCACCTGCATAATTTCCATTGTCTGCCTCCATCTGTGCTTTGGCTATATAACCGTCGGAGGAGTTAGGAAACTTATTGATAAACTGCTCCACTACTTCCTTGTATCTGTCCTGCTGACCTTGGGCAGCCATGTATAAAGTGACAATCGCCTGGTCCAATTCGTCAGGAAGGTCCGACTTGATCTTGATAGATTTCAGCGCATTCTCATTCATACTGAGTCCTGTTATTTTCAGGGATGATGCGAAAGTGGCACTCACGGCATAAGATTCTTTGCTGTTGGGATCTACCGGCGGCTGATTGATGCCTATCACTTCGCCCTTTTGATTCAGAAAAGGACAACTGACGCTGTTTTCGGGTGTTTCGACGGCAATTGTATAATAGGTATAACTGGTCTGGAAAGGTTCCGCCTTCGTGATGGTACCTTGCTTGCATGCCGGACTCTTGATGGAGTAGGGTAACAGCCATACCGTAGAACCTTTGCTCTCGTCTGTGCCTGCTATGGTCAATGGTTGTGATTTGATATTGGCAACTCTGAATTTTGCCACATCATATATCTCATTGGCACCTAACATACATTCCACATTATATTTTTTGCCCGACGCATCTACGATAACGGCGCTGTATGCTCCATTGAATGGAGTGAATGAACTGATGGCTTCGCCGTTGTTTCCTACAAAGAATCCATTGGCGGAAGATAAGATACTCCCATCTTCCCTGAATGTAGTCAGCGTGAAAACAGATTTTACAGCCTTTGATGCCCATCCCGGTGTCTGAGCATAGAAGTTGATACTCGCTAGAGCGAGAAAAAGTAATGTTGTATATAAACGTTTCATCATATTTGATTAAGTAATTCTTTTGCGTTCTGTAATGCCGCATCTGTCAGTGTACTGCCGCTGAGCATCTGGGCTATCTCTTTTATTCTTTCTTCATGTGTCAGTTCTTTCATCATACTGTTGGTACCTGTATCTGTCTGCTCCTTATACACCTTGTAGTGTACGGAACCGAGGGCGGCTATCTGGGGCAGATGGGTGATACTGATGACCTGGCGGTCGTTCTTGGCCATTTCCTGCATGATCTTTGCCATCTTTTCCGCGATATTGCCACTTACACCGGTGTCTATCTCGTCAAAGATAATGGTAGGCAGTTTGACGGCACCGCTTATCATGGCTTTCAGCGACAGCATCAGACGGGCGATTTCACCTCCGCTCGCCACTTCGGATACCGGTTGTAAGGGCGTTCCTGGATTGGCACTGAACAGGAATGATATTTTGTCTGTTCCGTTGTTGTTAAACGGCGTCTCGTCGATATTGATTTTAAATCTGACTTTGGTAAGACCTAAAGTTTCCAGACGAGACAGTATTTCTTTTTCGATGGTGACGGCTGCCTTTCTGCGCTGAGCGGTGAGGGCAGTGGCTTTCTTCTTACATTCAGCCTCCAGTTCTGCTACTCTCTTCTCTATGTCGAGCAGGATGTCGTCGCTGTTTTCTATGTCTTCGAGCTGCGACTTAAAACTGTCTCTGAGACGAATCAGTTCTTCTACCGTGTCGAGATGGTGCTTCTGTTGCAGACTGTATATCGTATCCAGTTTTTCGTTGATAAGGTCCAATTCCTTGGGGTCGTAGTCGGTCTGTTCCGAACGGGTATCTATTTCCTCCGCGATGTCTTTCACCTCTATATAACTGCTGTTCAACCGTTGTACAAGTTCTGATATCTCGGGATACACTTTCTCGATGCCTTGCAGTATGGTGCCGGCCCGTTTCAGATTGTCAATGACACCGTTGTCATCAGATGACAGGGCGTTACCGGTCTCAAAGAGGGCATTCTTGATTTCCTCGGCATGATTCATCGTCTCACTCTGCTGTTCGAGCCTTTCCTGCTCTCCTTCTACGAGTGCTGCCTTTTCCAGTTCATCATACTGGAACTGTATATAATCCCTGTTGTCCTTATCGGTATTTATCTTCTGTCTTACTGTTTCTTCCTGTTTCTTCGTCTCTTTCAACTTCTCGTATGTATTGCGATAGGAGAGGAGGTTATCCTGATCACAGGCGATAATGTCGACCACTTCCAGTTGGAAATCATCTTTCTGAAGCAACAGGTTCTGGTGCTGACTATGTACATCGACCAGTTTATCACCCAGCACCTTCAGTATCGTAAGGGATACGGGGGTGTCGTTGACAAACGAACGACTTTTGCCATTCGTGGTCAGTTCACGTCTTATGATGCAGTCGTCGGGATCGTATTCCAGATCATTATCGTCAAAGAAAGTCCTGAAATCATATTTAGACAAGTCGAAATGCGCTTCTATGACACATCGGTCCGAACCGGTCTTGATGACCTTTGAATCAGCACGCTGACCCAGAAGTAGACCGATGGCACCCAGGATGATACTTTTTCCTGCTCCTGTCTCTCCTGTTATCACAGAAAAACCAGCATGGAAATTGATATCCAGTGTGTCGATGATTGTGAAGTTCTTTATGTATAGCTTTGTAAGCATATCAAGTCCTGTTTATTGTTTTATCTTGTCCCAATAATTGCTTTGCGAAGCGTTGATTCCCAACAGAATGTCATAAGCACTTTCTTTCTCTTTCTGTGTGCCCTTGCCTTTGTATACGTTGGCAAGTTCATCCTTCTTATAGTCGGTCCATATCTGAGGCAATATACTCAGTGGTTTGTCTTCGTGGGCTTTCTTCAGATTCTCTTCCAGAGCCGTCGTTATATTGGTCCTGCCGCGTTCGGCATTGGTCGACATCTCGTCAAGTCCGTTTCTGTAATAGTCGTACTGCAGTTTACGGAATGGTTTCATACTCTCATCGAGATAATCATTGATGATGGCAAATCTGTTCTTGTCGGTCTCGAATGCCTTCCAACCCGAATAACCGAGATCCTGCGCATTGTTGGTGAGATTCATACACAACTGCAGGATGTCTGTCCCGCCGTATAGTGAAAAACTGTCCAGGTCGATGCCGATAATGAGATAGGCGTAATACGCAAACAACGCCGTCAGTTGGTTGTCTATGGTCTGGTCATTATAATTCAACTGGTCGAACTGCGCAAATTCGAAATTGAAGTCACCGTCTTTATTATTATATAATGTGGTGGTGTATGACGAATTGTAAACCGGGCGGTTGGCCTGTATCAGTGCATTGCACGTGAAAGCATGTGAGGCATTGTCATATTTCGTGACAGTAATATTGAAATTGCAGACGATACGTTCGTTTTTGGCAAACTGCAGGTTCGTCCACTGCCTGTCGTTAATGAATTGTTCCAAAGTCTGTTGCAGGTTATCAAAAATACTTGCATCAGTACCTTGTATCTGATTATGGTTGATGACAACCTTAGCCTGCAGTTCCTGTGCAGAGATACGAGTACAAACAAATGTCGAAACTAAAAATAATAAAATTATAGTATGGCGCATAGATTGTCGATTATATCTTTTGCAACTTCATTTTTGGTTTTCACAGGATAATCTATCGTACCTTCCTTTCTGACAATGGTTATCTTATTATTATCAGAACGGAAACAGGTACCTTCATTACGTAAAGAATTGAGTACGATGAAATTAAAGTTCTTCCGCTGCAGTTTTTGTCGAGCGTTGCTCAACTCATCATTTGTCTCCAAAGCGAAACCTACTAGTACCTGGTTGTCTTTCTTCTTTTTACCCAGAGATGCCGCGATGTCCTGTGTCGGATTCAGTTTGATAACCAGTCCGTCACCTTCGCGCTTGATCTTGGAATCAGCTATCGTTTCTGCCTTGAAATCGGCCACCGCCGCACATAAGATGGCGGCATCGCAGGCATCAAAATGACTATTGGCCGCATCGTACATTTCCTGACAACTTTCGATATCGATTCTTGTAATATTGGGATGATTTGTCGTCAGTGATACCGGACCGCATATCAGCGTGACCAGAGCACCCTTCCTGGCACATTCTTCAGCCAGGGCGAATCCCATTTTGCCACTCGAATAATTACCAATAAACCTTACAGGGTCTATCTTTTCGTATGTAGGTCCGGCTGTAATCATGATCTTTTTGCCCGCGAGGTTTTTGGGCTCAAAGAAATCATCCAGTTGGCGAACAATCTCTTCAGGTTCGTTCATACGACCTTTCCCTTCCAGTCCACTGGCCAGAAAACCACTTTGCGGTTCTATGATATGGTTGCCATAAGATATCAACTTGTCCAGATTGGCCTTCGTAGACGGATGGGCATACATATCCAAATCCATAGCAGGGGCAATGAATACCGGAGCTTTCATAGAAAGGTAAGTGGTGATAAGCATATTATCTGCCACCCCGTTTGCCATCTTTCCTAAAGTGGATGCTGTACATGGGGCGACAAGCATGGCATCGGCCCAGCAGCCCAGGTCCACATGAGAGTTCCATGTCCCGTCGCGTTGTGAAAAGAAATCACTGATAACCGGTTTGTGTGTCAATGCAGATAATGTAATAGGCGTGATAAATTCCTTGCCGGCAGGTGTGATGACGACTTGTACTTCCGCACCTTGTCTGACCAAGAGACGGATAATCAGACATGCCTTGTATGCAGCTATGCTGCCGGTAATACCTAATACTATCTTTTTTCCTTTTAGCATCTTGTTATCTGTTAAATTCGCGCAAGCGGATTTTGGTAAGAACTTGTTTCGTGTTTAATGTGAAATCACTTTGCAGTACCCAACTGTAATAGCCCGGGTCTCTCTTTAATATTTCAGATACCGGCTGGTTCCTGTATTTTCCGAAATTGAATACTTCTACGCCATTATCATTATAGATGATGCGTCCGGCAAAATCCACATTCTTGTTTTGTCTTGAGAATTCATTGAGGAAATCCATGTCGTTCTGCAGACAGCGTTCTTCTTCATCCTGTTTCTCCGAACTGTAGAAGTCGATCTGCGACTTCAGTACACTGTATGTCGCTTCGGTATCCTGATCGGCTTTATGTGCCTGAAAATCATCTTCCATCTTATGACCGGTATAGAAGTGATAGGCTGCCGCCAGGTTTCTGGGTTCCATCTTGTGATAGATCACCTGGGCGTCTATCAGTCTGCTCTTGCTGAAATCGAAGTCGATACCCGCACGCAGGAACTCTTCTGCCAACAGAGGCACATCAAAACGGTTGGAATTGAATCCGGCGAAATCGCATGATTTAAAAGTTTCAGCCAATTTGGGAGCTACCTCCTTGAATGCCGGCTGATCCTTGACGTCATCATCCGTGATATGTGTAATCTCTGTTACCTCTTCGGGTATATGCTGCCCCGGATTGACATATTGGTTTCCCCTTTCTTCTTTTCCGTCAGGGTATACTTTTATATATGATATCTGTATTATCTTGGAGTTGACCAAATCGACACCTGTTGTCTCCAGGTCGAAGACAATCAGCGGTCTTTTTAGGTTTAAATTCATTATTTACTTTATTAATGATTAATCGTTTAACAGCATTGGCATGATGAGCATGAGAATATCCTCGTTCTCCGGTTGCTCGGATGGAATGATAACCCCTGGTCGTGAAGGGTCGGCCAGCATGATGTTGACTTCCTGACTGGTGAGGTTGCTCAATATCTCAATCATGGATGTACCTTTGAATCCGATATCCATGCCGTTTCCGCTGTATTCGCATACAATGTTTTCTTCGGCGCTGCGTCCGTAGTCGCTGTCATCAGCCTTCAGGGTGAGCAGACCGCTCTGGATATGGAAACGGATCAATGAACTGCTTTGGGAAGCTGACACCAATACTCGTTTCAGGGCACTGAACAATGCGGCTCTGTCAATACTTAGTTTGTTGGGATTATCCTGAGGAATGACAGAGTTGTAATTAGGATAACGGCCTTCTATCAGTCGGCAGGAGATCAATCCGTCGGTAAACTTGATTTCCGCATTACGGTCGTTGAATTTGATCTCTACATCTCCACTGTCACGTGAAAGTAAATTCTTTAACAGGTTAGCGGGTTTCTTAGGCAGGATAAAAGATGCCGGTGTTTCGCTCTTGATAGAAAAATCTTTGTTTCGTACCAGTTTATGACCGTCAGTGGCGACAATGGCCAGATATTCGGGCGAAATGTCAAAGTAGACACCGTTCATTACTGGTCTCAACTCATCCTGCGCGGTGGCGAACAAAGAACGGTTGATGTTGTCGCTCAGTATATCCGAACCGATGGATATCACAGTAGAATTGTCTGTAACTTCCTGGGCTGTAGGATACTCGTCGGCATTCTGACCGATAAAGTTGAAATGTCCGTTCTGATATGAAATATTGATATTCAGTGAGTCAACGTCGATGTCGAACGTCAGCGGCTGCTCTGAAAGTTCTTTGACCGCATCCAGAATAGTATGGTTGGATACGCAGAACTGACCCTCACTGTCCGATTCATTCAAATCTATTGTGCTCTTCATGACATTCTCACTGTCAGAAGCAGTGATAGTGAGTTTACCCTCTTTCACCTGGAAGAGAAAACAATCAAGTATAGCAAGTGAATTTTTGCTATTGATAACCTTTGCCAAAGCAGATAATCTGCTGCTTAAAGCTGTGCTTGATAATGTAAATTTCATTAGTATATTTATGTTTTTATTATTTTGTTCGATAGTTGGTACAAAAATACAAAAAATTCGCCTTATTAGAAAAAAATATCTTTCTTTTTTGATGTTTTTAAAATGATTTTAGTAATTTCGCAGTCGATAAAACATAAATCATATAATTTACAAATGGAATTAACAGGAAAAATCATCGCTTGCCTAGAGGCAAAAGGAGGCGTTTCTGCCCGTACCGGAAATCAGTGGAAATCGCAGCAATATGTAATTGAAACATTTGACCAGTTTCCCAAAAAATGCGTATTTGATATTTTTGGAGAAGACAAAATAGCACAGTTTAATTTACAAGCCGGCGAGACGGTTACCGTATCATTCGATATAGATGCACATGAATGGAACGGAAAATGGTTTAACAGCATCCGTGCATGGAAAGTAGAGCGTGTAGACCCGGCTCAGGTTATGGCTGGCGGCGTTCCTCAGATGACAGCCGCTCAGGGCGCTTTTCCACCGCCTCCAGCTAATGATGCGACAGCATTCAGCGGTAATGCAGCTGCACCTTTCCCTCAGAACGACACGAACGAGGGTAGTGCCGACGATTTACCATTCTAACCAAGATAACAGTGAAAGAAAAAGAAAAGGATGTTCTTGCGAGCATCCTTTTTTCGTTTCTATATATATGATTAATTGCGTTGTTCCTTGATAAAACCGTGCCGATAGGCGAACAGCAGTTCTTTGAGGTCGTCGATCTGTGATCTCAGTTCATGACCTTTATCCGTATCAGCCACCAGCATTCTGTGTGTCGACATTTCTACAATCATCGTGGTACTCTTGATATCCGTCTCTTTTTGTATCGCATCAGCAGCCGATGTAAAGGGTTCGTGCTGAACCAACTGGAATCCGCGACTGTGATAGACGAGCGTATAACCGGCTATACCGGTTTCCTTATGGTACGCCTTACTGAATCCGCCGTCGATGACCATCAGTTTTCCGTTGGCCTTGATCGGTGTCTCGCCGTTTAACACATGTACCGGTACATGACCGTTGATGATATGGCGGTTGGGACCCGTCACATTGAAGGCATCCAGTATTCGGTCGCACACCTCCTCGTTGTCGCGCAACTTGAAGAAGTTTCCTTTTTCTTCTTTGTAGGTCTCCTCGTCTTCCAGAAAATAGCGCTCGAAGGTCGCCATCTTCGATTTGTCGAATAGGGGAGAGTCTTTTCCGCACCATAGGTACAGGAAATAATCGATCGCATACGACTTCTCCTCTTGGTCGGAATCTGCCTGAAAGGCTGTCCTTATCATCATTCCCGTATGATGCATGAGTTCCATGCCACTGTATTTCTGTCCCAGTATTTCCACTTCCTTTAATGTGCCGTCGTCGTTGAGTGGCACAGAGGCGTGAAACAGCAGGTTGGAATTGTATACGGCATACATACAACCATGACTTAACAATATATTGATATGCTTATGCAGTTTTTCACTCACCTTGAATGAATGATGCAACTTCTTCATCAGCAGTTTCTCTTCTTCCGTCAGCACATTGGGATGCTTGGGGTCGACGGTGGGGAACCGGTTACATTTCATCTGGTATTCTTTCCCGTCTATCACACATATCCCTTTTTCGTAATCCACATTCCTGAACAGGGCCCTGTCTTTCATGTTCCACTCAGGATGCTTGTCGAATATCTGCGCTTCCAGTTTAAACTGGATAATCGATATCGCCTTATGCATCTGGGCGGTGAGATACACCGTCTTGTCGTCAGTCTTGTCATTCTTGCCTATCTTCGGAATAAATTCATCACAGGGATCGTCGGCGTAGGTTTCCATGGCAAAAGTGGCGAGCGGTACGAGATTGATTCCGTATCCCTCTTCCAGGGTAGCGAGATTACCATAACGCAGAGACAGTCGAATGACGTTGCACAGACAGGCATCGTTACCTGCACAGGCGCCCATCCATAATATATCGTGGTTTCCCCACTGGATATCCCAACTATGGTATTTGTCCAACGTATCCATGATAATATGCGCCCCGGGACCTCTGTCGTAGACATCTCCGAGGATATGCAACTGGTCTATGGCCAACCGCTGTATCACATTGGCCAGGGCGATAATGAAATCGTCGGCTCTTCCCGTGGATACGATGGTGTCTACAATGACGTTCACATAAGCAGCTTTGTCTACATCTTCCGTATGTTCGTGCAACAGTTCCTCGATGATATAACTGAAGTCTGCCGGCAGTGATTTTCTAACCTTCGAACGGGTGTACTTGCTGGAAACGTCACGGCAAACCTTCACGAGTCGGTGAAGGGTGATGTGATACCAGTCGTCTATATCCTTTTCGGCCGATTTCACCAGTTCCAATTTCTGTTCGGGATAATAGATCAACGTGCACAGTTCTTTCACTTCCTGTTCTCTGAGGTCGTTGCCGAACACTTCGTTTACCTTTCGTTTGATGGTACCCGAAGCATTTTTCAGTACATGTTGGAATGCCTCATATTCACCGTGGATATCGGCAAGGAAATGTTCCGTGCCTTTCGGTAAATTGAGTATGGCTTCCAGATTGATGATTTCCGTACTGGCCTCTGCAATATTGGGGAATGACTGAGATAATAATTGCAAATATCTCAGATCTTTTTCTATCGTATATTTTGTTTTCGTCATAACAATCTTCTTAATTGTTCTTTGTCATATTCTTTATATATCTTGTCACGCAGTCGTTTTTAGGACTCAAAGGTAAGAAACCTTCTTCTATTCCTGTCATTTCCACTAATATGTATTCCAGTCTGCTCAGTAATTTTCTGAGATGATGTTCCTTCAGTTTGGTATACAGTTCGTCTTCGTCATAATCATTGTATCTCAGAATCGTGTACAAATCAGAGAAATCTTTGATCTTGAGTCTTCTTTTCCATATACTTTTCTTCAACAGATGCAGACAGTTGATGATATCGTCCGTATTCTTATGCGAGGGGATAATCGTTGTCCCGCCTTGCATTCCGGTTTCGTTTTCCATGCCCAGTACCGACATTCCCCTTACTACCGTCTGAGTCATTTCTTCTTTCTGTGCAAAAATAGACAAAAATCTCCAATCATTGTGTTTCAAAAGTGTGAAATTGTTTTTTTCTGTTTCGGAAATGACGGATATGCCTGGTCTCAGAACATTGATATTATACGAAAGTCCTGCCTTGACGAGTGTATAGAAAGCCTGTTGCGTACTGATATTGATCTCTTTGCCGATGTGGTCGTCTATCATTTTCTGATAGATGGATGTCATGTCGGTGCACATCTGTCCGATGGTCGTCTCGTGTGTGACGAGGGCATTCTTTACTATCTCCACTTTCTTGTTCCAGTGCAGGTGTTTGATGTTTTCCTGTTCCATCATGCCTGTCGCATGAATCACTCCTGCACGATGCACGGCGAGATATTGGTAACCGATGATTTTGGGTAATATCCTTTTCCAGAATTTCTTCTTGATGACCCACGGCTGCAGTCCACCTAGCGGTGAAAGTACGGTGTAAAAGCCCCGTCTGTCGGCGGTAAACAGGAACGCTGCCGTATGATACGACCAGCATCCGTGCACATGTACGATATCCGGCATCACGTCATATAGGATTTTGAGAGACGTGTTTTTTCCGCTTATCACATGTACTTTTAATCCTTCGTATGATCTGTCGGGTTTATAGGTTCTGGTTACAATATGCGATTCTACACCATGGTCCATACCTGTGCACAATACTGAGATAAATTCAGACTCAGATTTTGTGGTTGTATCAAACTTATCTATATAGTGCAGAACAATCATATCGCTATTTTCTAATAAAAGTGGATTTATCAGCTATCTTATATTTCAACTTGATATACAACTGTGTCCATATCAGGCGCAGTTCGTATATGGGTATCGCATATATCTTGATATTCTCGCCAAACCTTTTGATCACTTTGTTGGCGATGATCATCCGTATGACCAGGGTATAAATCAGCGCAAAAGCTGAAACGCCCAGTCCTAACCAGTTTTTCGTCAATCCGAAGTAGACCAGCCCACCTATCTGCAGAAGATAGTTGAGATGCATAAACAACAGGTCGGTATAAAACTTCAGTCTCTGGATGTGGGTGCGGTGCAGGTGCCGACGGGTCTCCATATAATATAACCTGCTGTTCAACCAGGATTTACTTGACGGCGTGTCTATTGACAATCTTGCCTGATTCTCTATGCAGACATCCGTGTTTCCCCTTTTCGCATATTCGTTGACGATAAAGTCGAATTCGCCTCTTTCGTATTTCAGATTTTTCAGGAAACCGTTGTGCTTCATGAAGACACTCTTCCTGAAGGCCACATTTCCGCCCGTCGAACAATAAGCGGTGTTGCTTACCGCTACACGTAAGTTGTAGAGGATATGATGCAATCTATGGAATCTGCAATATCCTTTGGCGTCCTCCGTATAGTTGGCATATCCTATCACCATGTCCGTCCCTTTACGGCAGTGTCCCGATAAGGTGTTGAGCCACTGGTCGGTCCTCGGTCTGCACTGAGGACTGAGAAGTACGACCCATTCGTTTTTGGCAGCCTTCACCCCGAGCGTTACGGCCAATTTCATACGACTCATATACCGACTGGAGTCGGGTATGAACGTGGTGTACAGATTCGAATGTGCCTTTTGGATGTTTTTGAGTACCGTATCCGTGTCGTCCTCCGACTTGCTCGTAACGACGACGACCTCAAATCCCGGTTCATATTCCTGTGAAAACAGGGCAGGTAAGTTCTGCTCCAGTTCTGTCTCATTATCCTGAGCGGTAATGATAATAGAAATTTTCGGACGCTCCTCCTTGTTGTGTGACGAGTCATCCGTTCCGTCGCCATATTTGGAAAGTCCAATGCAACGGAAGAATATATTGATGAATGGTGTCATGATAGCCACGAAGACTATCACACCACATATCGTTAAAGTTAAAGTATCAAATATCATTTTTATCCTTCTGATTCAACACCGAGTTCATCCGATGTATAACCCTTAGGCAATTGTCTGCAATTATATTGTGATGCCATGATTTCACCATAAGCGCCCGCCGAGCGTATCGCTATCAGATCACCCCGGTGACTTCTGTTCAGGTCGACGGCTTTGGCAAAGACGTCGCTGCTCTCACAGATGGGTCCTACCACATCATAAGTGGCCGGTTCCTCATCACTGGAGATATTTTCTATCTTATGATAGGCCTGATAAAGGGCAGGACGTATCAAGTCGGTCATACCGGCATCAACGATAGCAAACTGTTTTGCTGTTCCTTGTTTGATATATAATGTTTGTGTGATCAGTGATCCGCACTGCGCCACCACCGCTCTGCCCAGTTCGAAATGCAACTTCTGTCCTGGACGTAATCTGAGATGACGTGCGTATGTATCAAAGTAGGCCTTGAAATCAGGAACGGGTATACGGTTCGGATGTTGGTAATCTATTCCCAGACCACCGCCTACATTGATGTTCTCCACCTTGACGTGATGCCTTTCCAGTTCATCCTGCAAATCATTGATACGATTACAGAGAGCCTCGAAGTCACCCATGTCAAGTATCTGAGAACCAATATGAAAGTGAAGTCCGACAAACTTGATGTTCTTCATCTTGGATGCTTCCTCTATAGCACTTTCCATATCACGCATGGCGATACCGAATTTGTTTTCAGCGAGACCGGTCGTGATGTTGGCATGCGTGTGCGCACCTACATTAGGATTAATGCGGAACGCCACAGAAGCTGTCTTGTTCATCTGACATGCAATCTCATTGATCACTTCCAGTTCTGCTATACTCTCGACATTAAAACAGAAAATGTTCTTTTCCAGTCCCAACTTGATTTCCCAGTCACTCTTGCCGACACCCGCATATACGATTTTGCCGGATGGAAAACCTGCGTTGGCGGCTGCTTCTATTTCACCGCCGCTGACACAGTCGGCACCTAAGGAGTTCTGACAGATAATACTGAGAATTTTGGGATTGGCGTTCGCCTTTACGGCATAATGCACCACAAACCCTTCATGTTTACCAGCTTCCCTGTTTATTTCCTTCAGCGTCTTTCTGAGAAGATTCGTATCATAATAGTAGAATGGAGTTCGTATTTCACGAAACTTGTCTATAGGAAAAATCCCTTTCATATTGTGTTGTGTTATATTTCTATTTGTTAAACAGTACATTACTCAGACTCTGCAAGGCTCTCTTCTTGTCTTCCGCCTTGATCAGGAATGAGATATTGTAATTACTGCCGCCGTAACTGATCATTCTTACCGGTATATCCTTCATCGCGTCTGTGGCCAATGTCTCAAAACCGACATTGCTCCAGTCCAGGTCGCCTACCACGCAGATGATACACATATCCTTGTCGACGGTGACTGTACCATACTTTTTCAGTTCGTCTACGATTTCATTGACATGACTGCTGTTGTCTATACTCATAGATACACCGACCTCACTGGTACATACCATGTCTATACTGGTCTGGTAACTTTCGAATATCTCGAATACCTTACGCAGAAAACCGGTAGCGAGCAACATTCTGCTGCTCTTGATCTTGATGGCGGTGATGTTGTCTTTGGCAGCAACGGCCTTGATCATTCCCTTCTCTGAAGAATTACCTATCGTCGTGCCTTCCGCCGTCGGGTCCATGGTGTTCAACAGACGAACGGGGATACCGGCATATTTGGCCGGTTGCACACAGGTAGGGTGGAGTATCTTCGCACCGAAGTAAGCCAGTTCGGCAGCTTCCTCGAAACACAGTTTATGCACCGGTGCCGTCTTGTCCACTACACGCGGGTCGTTGTTGTGCATACCGTCGATGTCCGTCCATATCTGGATTTCTTCCGCATTGATGGCTGCACCGATGAGAGATGCCGTGTAATCACTGCCACCTCGCTGAAGATTATCAATCTCCCCATACGCATTGCGGCAGATGAATCCCTGAGAGATATAAACCTGCTGGTCTTGATCCTTTTCCAGTATGGCGCTCAGTTTTTCTTTGATATATTGAGGGTCAGGTTCCGCGTTCTTGTCGGTACGCATAAAGTCAAGTGCCGAAAGCAATGAAACCTTCACACCGTTCTCCTTCATATAATTGGTCATCATATTGGTGCTCATGATTTCACCCTGGGCCACAATACTCTTTTCCTCAAAACTGGTAAACAGTTCTTTGGTGAACGAACGCAGATAATCGAATTCACTCTTTAGAAAACTGCGGGTGTTCTCTTTCCACTCATCGGTAGAGAAGAGATCATCTATCGTTTTCATATATTTGTCTTCCAGGCGGTTGATCACTTCGTTAGCACCCTCCGGATTCTTCTTATAGAGATAATTTGAAATCTCCACAAGAGAGTTGGTCGTACCCGACATAGCCGATAGTACCAAGAATCTCGGCTGTCCTGATTCAGTCACTAAGTTGGCGACACTTTTCATTCTGTCTGCAGAACCGACAGATGTGCCACCGAATTTCATTACTTTCATTGGTCTATTCTTTTATTTGTTATTATTCCTCTTCATCCGAAAGCGTTATTTTATTAAAGTCTTTCGTTATTTCGTTCAGATGATCATCTTTACATTGATATACGATACCCGGATACTTGTCGAGCATCGGTATGTTGTGGGTTGACATAATCACCGCCGTACCTGTCTGACTGATACTTCGAAGCAGTTCGATGATCTGACTGGCCGTCTCGGGGTCGAGATTCCCTGTCGGTTCATCGGCAACGATCAGTTTAGGTTTGTTTAATATCGCCCTTGCTATGGCAATACGCTGCTGTTCACCTCCCGACAGTTCATGGGGCATCTTCTCCTTTGCTTCCAGCATACCTACATCTGTCAGCGCGTCATCGATACGTTCATCTATCTTCTTCTTATCTTTCCAACCTGTTGCCTTCAGTACAAAACGCAGATTCTTATATACGGTCCTGTCCGACAGCAATTGGAAATCCTGAAAGATGATACCCATCTGTTTTCTGAGCGAAGGCACTTCCTTGCGTTTGATATTGATCAGGTCCAACCCAAGCACTTCCGCTTTGTCAGCCTCACTGATATCCAGTTCCATATATATAGTTTCCAATAAAGAACTTTTTCCGGAACCGACCTTACCTATCAGATATATGAACTCGCCCTCATCGGCATGAAAGTTCACGCCTTCAAGAACTTGTACATCGTCATGATATATATTAACGTTCTGATAATCTACTAACATTGGCTAAATCCTCTGTTTATTAATGTTTATGCCAGTTGGGATCATGGCGAACCTGCAGTTCTTTGGCCAGATCTTCTATACGTAGTCCTTTGCTTGTGAGCAATACTATCAGGTGATAAATCATATCAGCACCTTCGTATACGAGACGCTCGTTGGTTCCGTTGGTTGCTTCTATTACGGCTTCAAGTGCCTCTTCTCCAACTTTTTGTGCCATTCTGTTCAATCCATCCTTAAATAGGCTGGTCGTGTAAGAACCTTCGGGCATTTCCTCGTGTCTCTTATCTATGAAATCCTGCAGGAAAGAGAGAAACAGTAGGGGATTGGCATCGTTATCTTCGCCCCAGCAGGTATCGGTACCTTTGTGGCAAACCGGTCCTACGGGATTAACCTTGATAAGAAGAGTATCATTATCACAATCGTTGGCGATACTTACAAGATTAAGAAAGTTGCCTGAAGTCTCACCTTTAGTCCAAAGACATTTTCTGGTACGACTATAGAAAGTAACCTTTTTAGTTTCGAGAGTTTTGTTATAAGCCTCTTCGTTCATAAAACCGAGCATCAGAACGTTTTTTGTTGTTGCGTCCTGAATGATAGCCGGAACAAGTCCTCCCATTTTTTCGAAATCGATTTCCATTTTCTTTTATTTATATAGCTATTATTAAATTCTCACTTTGATACCCTCGCCGCGCAGATACTGTTTCAGTTGGGGTATTTTGATTTCACCGAAGTGGAACACGCTGGCTGCCAAGGCGGCATCGGCCTTTCCTTCCACGAATGTATCCCTGAAGTGTTCCATCTTGCCTGCACCGCCACTGGCGATAACCGGTATCGACAGTTCATCGGCAAGCATGGCAAGTGCTTCATTGGCATAACCTGTTTTCACGCCATCGTGGTTCATACTGGTGAAGAGTATCTCGCCGGCACCTCTGTCCTGTGCTTCTTTGGCCCATTCCTTCAGTGTGCGTTCCGTCCTTACCCTTCCACCGTTCAGATAGCAGTGCCATCCGTCCTCGTCGAGTCGGGCATCAATGGCGCATACGCACACCTGACTGCCAAACTGGTCTGTTATCTCGTTGATCAGTTCGGGGCGTCTTACCGCCGCACTGTTCACACTGACCTTATCGGCACCCGCATACAACAGTCGTTCCACGTCGGCCAGTTCATTGATGCCACCGCCTACGGTGAATGGTATATTGATCTCGGCTGCCACGCGCGACACCATGTCCGTGAATGTCTTGCGACCTTCGAAACTGGCTGTGATATCCAGGAACACCAATTCGTCGGCACCCGCGTCACTATAGGCCTTACCCAGTTCCACAGGGTCGCCCGCCTGTCGCAAGTTGACGAAATTAGTACCCTTCACCGTCATTCCGTCCTTCACGTCAAGACAGGGTATAATTCTTTTTGCCAGTCCTTTGGTTATATATCCACTCATATTATTCAGCAGTTGCTATTATTTTCTTTATATCTATTCTTCCTTCGTAGAAGGCTTTGCCAAACACGACCGAGGGAATACCTTCTTTATCCAGTGTCTCTATATCCTCATTGCTCGATACGCCGCCGCTGGCGATGAGATGCAACCCGGGATATGCCCTCATCACATCTTTGTATAGTTCAGTGGCAGGACCTTGCAGTGTGCCGTCTTTGGATATCTCTGTACAGAGCACATTCCTTACGCCCCGGTCTATATAGTATTTCAGAAACGGCAGCAGTTGTTCTTCACTGTCTTCCTTCCATCCGTTGATGGATATTTTCCCGTTGCGCACATCCGCACCCAGAATCATCTTCTCGGCACCGAAGCGTTGCAGCCAACTGATAAACAGTTCCGGTTTCGTCACGGCTATACTGCCTACCGTCACCATCGCAGCACCGGCGCTGAAGGCTTTTTCGATGTCTTCCTCCGTTTTGATACCGCCACCGAAATCCACGATCAGGTTGGTGGCATCCGTAATGGCCTTGAGGGTGGCATCGTTCACGATATGTTTAGCCTTGGCACCATCGAGGTCTACGACATGCAGACGTTTGAAGCCCATCTTTTCGAATTCGCGCGCCACCTCTACAGGATTGTCGTTATATATCTTCTTCTGTGCGTAGTCGCCCTTGGTAAGCCGCACGCATTTTCCTTCTATTATATCTATTGCCGGAATCAGTTCTATCATGTTTCTATTTCAACTTAATATCCATAAAGTTTTTCAGGATTCTTTCGCCTACCGTACCACTCTTTTCGGGGTGGAACTGACAGGTGTAGAAATTGTCCTTGTGCATGGATGCACTGTAAGGTTGTATGTAGTCGGCCGTGGCTATTGTCCAGTCACAGACGGGAACATAATAGCTATGGACGAAATATACAAATTCGGAATGTTCAAAACCCCGGTACAGTTCACTTTTCAGATCCGTTATCTCGTTCCATCCCATAGCGGGCACCTTGTCTTCGTGGCGGGTAGGGCAGAACCGTTTCACCTCAGCGTCGAAGATGCCGATACAGTCGGTGTCGCCTTCTTCAGAGTGACGGCAGAGCAACTGTTGACCTACGCATATACCGAGCACCGGTTGCGTGAGATTCCTGATTACCTCGTCCAGTCTGTGTTCACGCAGATAATCCATGGCTGTCTTGGCTTCGCCCTGTCCGGGAAACAGCACACGGTCAGCCTTCGTCAGTTGTTCGGCATCATCCGTCAGGATAGGTTGTATATCCAGTCTTTTCAGTCCGTTTATCACCGACCTGATGTTACCTGCGTTATATTTTACTATTGCTACATCCATGCAAATGTCTTTTCATATCTTCTTAACTGAAGATGATTGTCTTGTTGTTGTAAGTGAGTATCTTCCGTTCTATATGTTTGGTTACGGCGCGGCTCAACACGATCTTTTCGAGGTCGCGGCCTTTCAGAACCAGACTTTCAGGGGTATCCTTGTGGGTGATACGTACCACATCCTGTTCGATGATAGGTCCGGCATCCAGTTCCGCTGTCACGTAATGGCTTGTCGCACCGATAATCTTCACACCGCGTTCCCATGCCTGATGATATGGTTTGGCACCGATAAACGCAGGCAGGAAAGAATGATGGATATTGATGATATGGTGCGGATAGGCATTGATCATCTCGTCACTGATAATCTGCATATATCTGGCGAGTACGATGAAGGTGATGTTCTCCTTCTGCAGCAGTTCCATCTCCGCCTGTTCCACTTCCGCCTTGTTGGAATGGTCTTTCTTGATAGACCAGACGTAATAGGGGATGTCAAACTGTTCGGCAACATATCTCAGGTCTTCGTGATTACTTACGATACACGGTATCTCCACATCCCATTCACCGGCCTTATATCTGGCAAGCAGGTCGTACAGACAATGACTCATCTTACTGACGAAGATGGCCATACGCGGACGGATGTCGTTGAAATAAAGATGGAAGGTGAGATTGAATCTTCCCGAATATAGTGTCTTGACATATTCCTCGATCTTTTCACGCGGAATCAGGAAACCGTCAAGTTCCCATTCTATACGCATAAAGAAAACGCCGTCTACACGGTCAACGTATTGATCCAGATAAACGATATTACCTTTATTGTCAGTTATAAACTTCGTAACTTCAGAAATGATACCCTGTTGGTCAGGACAATGCAGAAGTAGTATTGCAGTTGGTTTCATAATTTACATGCAAGTTAAAATCTAATTTTCTATGCCTCCTAATTTCAAGATGCAAAGATACTAATTTTTTTCTTTTATATAACTAAATTGTAGCAAAAAAGCAGAAATGGTATAAAACTTATCACTTTTTTAGTTCAATACAGCACCAATTGTCATCAGAAACCTGCTCCACCGGTTGTAAACCGAAAGTATTTGCCTGATGTATCAGAATCGGGGCATCTTCTATATAAAAGCCGCTTAATATGAGTATCGAACGGTCTCCCATCACTGAGACGAAATCGGACATGTCGGCCTGCAATATATTACGGTTGATGTTGGCGATGACGACATCAAATGTACCTGTCATTTTATTTCCTATGACAGACGCGTCACCCAACAGGGCACGGAAGTGGTCTGTCCCGTTGATTTCCGCGTTGTGTATCGCGTTTTCCACGCTCCATTCATCTATATCGTATCCCGTGGCTTCACCGGCACCGCATTTGAGTGCCACTATCGACAGGATACCCGTTCCGCAACCGCAATCAAGCACTCTCTTGCCTTCAAGGTCCATACCGAGCAACCGCGTCACGATCATACGCGTAGTCTGATGTGTCCCCGTGCCGAACGCCAGTCGGGCATCTATCGTGATATCGATATCAAATCGGTGGGGCGCAGGATGTTTCGTGTCATGAATTATACACCTGTCGTTGACGACAATCGGTTCATATCCCTTTTCCTCCCATTCACTGTTCCAGTCTCTGTCCTCAGCTTCTTTCGCCACGTATGTGATAGAGGCATTCAGGAGCGGAATACCGTCCACCACATTCTTCAGTTCCGTGTCGTTGTAATCCTTCTGTTGTATATAACCGACCAGACCCTGGTCAGTGTCTTCAAAAGATTCGAAACCGATTTCACCCGTGAGGGCCGCGATGAGGTCTCTTGCATCCTGCAATGCAAAAGCCGCCTTGTTAACAGGCTTTATGTTAAATTCTACTGCGATGTACTTCATATCATGTTAATTTTGCCACAAAGTTATGAAAAAATAGGTAAAACCCTACTTCGGTTTAGGGTTTTTCCTTATTTTTGCATAAGAATATTATATATTTTTGCATCGTGAATAAAAGAAAAACTAAAAAAGGAATATAATCATGAAAAAATTAATCCTTCTCACAGTCCTGGCAGGAGTTCTGCCATTATCACTGATGGCGCAGGACGACGACCTCTACTTCACACCGAAGGCAGGTTCGGCAACAACTAGCAGCTCCTATCAAAGTACATCCAAGAGCAGTACTTATTATAGTGGTAGCAACCGAGATGTCGATGAGTACAACCGTCATGGCAAGTTGCGCAGTTATTATCAGAAAATCGGTACCGACTCGTTAGGCAATGATGTCATCGAGTTTGTAGGTGGCAAAGGTGTCTATCCGTCTGATACGGTAAGCGTATATCCAGGTTCGGGCACATATAATAACGACAACTATGCTAACAGCAACTACGACGATGACTATTACTACACACGCCGTATGGGAATCTATGATGGCTATTACGGTTATTATAATCCTTATTTTTACGGTTACTGGGGCCGCGGTTATTGGGGCTCACGCTGGGGATGGTATGATCCTTGGTATTACGGCTATTATGATCCCTGGTATTACGGTTATTACGACCCATGGTATTACGGTGGCTATTACGGCGGATACTACGGCGGTTATTATGGAGGATATTACAGACCGAGTCATGGCGGTTACTATGGCGGTGTAACAGGCACGCGCAACCATTCATGGACCGGCAACGGCACGAGTGGTGGAAGCGGTTTCGCACAGGGCTCTTTCGGCGGTTCACGCAGCCGTTCATCCATGTCCCGTTCTTCATCATCCACATTCGGCAATGTCAGTCACTTCGGCGGCAGTCGTTCATACAGCAGTGGCAATACCACCCGTTCCTACAGCAACAGTACACCAAGTTATAACAACAGCAGCAGTAGTTTCGGCGGCAGTCGCGGTGGTGGATTCTCCGGTGGCGGAGGCAGTTTCTCCGGCGGTGGAGGCAGTAGCTTCGGCGGCGGCGGTGGCGGCGGAGGTCACTTCGGTGGCGGACGCAGATAACCGGATAGTGAGTAACATAGAGTCAGATAATCACTAATATAAATGTAATACGAATATTGAATTATGAAAAAATCTATATTATTAGCTGCTGCTGCGTTGATTGCGATGCAGGCGGGAGCACAGGAGACTTATGAGAATGCAAGGCTAGCCAACGAAGACCTCAACGGGACGGCCCGTTATGTAGGTATGGGCGGAGCTATGGAGGCACTGGGAGCAGATATCTCGACGATGAGCACCAACCCTGCCGGTATCGGTATGTTCCGTCATAACATAGTGAACGGAACTGTCGGACTTGTCGCCCAGCATGATGCGCAGAGTTTCAACTCAGCCAATAAGACCAATGTCAGTTTCGACCAACTGGGTTTCGTGTATACCATGCGTACAGGTGAAAAGTCGTTCCTTAATTTCGGATTCAACTATCACAAGAGCAAGAACTTCGACTTCATTCTTTCGGCTTCTGATAAACTGAGCAACGCTTCTCAGAACAAACTTACTTATGAGAAGTATCGCAATGGTGTTTTCAACACGACGAATGATGTGACTTACAATCAGTTGGACCATTTCTATATGCAGAATCTGTTGTACGACAAATCGGATAATATGTATTATAACTATCCTGCATCCCAGTACGATTTCGACCGTTCTCACACGGGTTATATAGGTGAATACGATTTTAATATCAGCGGCGACATCAACGACCGTGTCTATCTAGGTGTGACAGCCGGAATACACGATGTACATTACAAAGGATACAGCGAATATTTCGAAGATCTGAGCAGTACATCTTATTTCAGTGAAATAGGCGTGGCTGATAGCCGTAAGATAACAGGTACAGGTTTTGATGTCAAGTTCGGCGTCATCTTCCGTCCTGTCGAGTCATCACCGTTCCGTATCGGTCTGTATGTCAACACGCCTGTATGGTACGACCTTACCACCAGCAACAATACGCAGTATTATCAGACGGCGTCTGCTTCCACTTCTTCTTCTACTCTGAGTTCCGCCGGCAACAGCGCCAGTGCTGGGATGAGCGAAAGTTACGACTTCAAGTTCTATACGCCTTGGAAGTTTGGTGTCAGTCTGGGTCACACCATTGGCAATTACCTCGCTCTGGGTGCCACTTACGAATATGCCGACTATAGCAAATGTGATATGAGAATCAATACCGGCACCCAGTACGACTGGGACGGATATGCCTACGACACCAGTTCCAGCGATGATGTCATGAACAATCACATCAGCAATACATTAAAGGGCGTTTCCACTTTAAAACTCGGTTTGGAGTTCAGACCGGATCCTGCTTTTGCCGTTCGTCTGGGATACAACTATGTATCACCGATGTATAATGAGGACGGATACAAAGACGGTTCGTTGAGTTCACCGGGTTCTTATTACAGTTCGGCTACCGATTATACCAATTGGAAGGCCACCAACCGCATCACATGTGGAATGGGATTCAAAACATCCGGATGGAATTTCGACATCGCCTACCAGTACAGTCAGACCGACGGAGACTTCTATCCATTCATGAGCTATTACAATTCGAGTAATTCGAGCGAAAATAATATCTGCGATGCAGTGAAGGTCAGCAACAAACGTAGTCAGGTGCTGTTATCTGTAGGATATACATTCTAAGTCTACTACCTCTATATAATAAAAGCTCCGTTCTGCCATCATAACAGAACGGAGCTTTTTTCGTTATCGTTTTTATTTATAGTTTTTCTTTCAGATATTTGCCCGTGATACTCTTCTCGCAGGCAGCTATATCTTCAGGTGTACCTTCTGCCACCAGATTACCGCCTTTGTCACCACCGTCAGGACCTAAGTCTATCACGTGGTCGGCACACTTTATCACATCCATGTTATGTTCTATCACGATAATCGTATGACCTCGTTCTATCAGTGCGTCAAAAGCGTGCAGGAGTCTCTTGATATCATGGAAGTGGAGTCCCGTGGTCGGTTCGTCGAAGATGAACATCGTATGTTCGGCTTTCTCCTGTCCGATAAAATAAGCCAGTTTCACACGTTGGTTCTCACCACCCGAGAGGGTAGATGAGTTCTGTCCCAGTTTGATATATCCCAAACCTACGCTCTCCAACGGTTGCAGACGTTGCACGATCACATGCTGTTTGTTGGCCGCGAAAAACTCTATCGCCTCCGATACCGTCATGTTCAGTACATCGTTGATGTTCTTGCCGGCAAACCTGACATCGAGTATATCTTTCTTGAAACGCTGTCCGTGGCAGGCGTCACATTCCAGTACGAGGTCGGCCATAAACTGCATCTCCACGTTGATCACGCCGGCACCTTTACATTCCTCGCATCTGCCGCCTTCAGCGTTGAACGAGAAATATTGGGCGGTAAAGCCCATCTGCTGCGACAACGGTTGGTCGGCAAAGAGTTTACGTATCTCGTCATACGCCTTGATATATGTGGCGGGATTCGATCTCGTGCTCTTTCCTATAGGGTTCTGATCTACAAACTCCACATGTTTGATGACGTCTATGTCACCCGTCATGTCCTGATATTCCCCGGGAGTATCGGCCACCTCGTTGATGCGCCGTTTCAGGGCAGGGTAGAGTATACCCTTTATCAGACTCGACTTGCCCGAACCGCTCACGCCTGTTATCACATTCAGTATATTGAGCGGTATCTTCACATCCACACCCCGCAGGTTGTTCATCCTCGCACCGATGATGTTCACACTCATGTTCCACCGTCTGCGACTCTGCGGCACCGGTATGGTATCCGTTTCGGTAAGATATTTCACCGTATAACTGTCGGGATACTTTTCGAGCGATTCCTTCGTGATCTCCGACGCATTCCCTTCGAACACGATCTTACCGCCCAGTCGGCCCGCATCCGGACCGATATCTATCAGGTAGTCGGCGGCGCGCAACAGGTCTTCGTCATGTTCCACCACCACCACCGTGTTGCCCAGCGCCTGCAAGTCCTTCAATACATTGATCAGGCGGAACGTGTCGCGGCTATGCAGTCCGATACTGGGTTCATCCAGTATATAAAGCGAACCCACCAGACTGCTTCCGAGCGATGTCGTCAGGTTGATTCGTTGACTTTCTCCACCGCTGAGCGTGTTAGAGAGACGATTGAGCGTAAGATAGCCAAGTCCCACTTCCACAAGGAAATGCAGACGGTTCTTAATCTCTATGAGCAGTCGTTTCGCCACATCGGCATCATGCTGCTCCAGTTCTATATTGTCAAACCAGTCCTTCAACAGATTGATAGGCATCTCCACCAGGTCGGATATACTGCGTCCGCAGATTTTCACATATCCGGCTTCCTTGCGCAGTCGCGTGCCGTGACAGTCGGGGCAGGTCGTTTTGCCGCGATACCGGCTCATCATCACCCTGTATTGTATCTTGTACTGATTCTCTTTCACCATCTGGAAGAACGAATCGATGCAAGCCTTTTCCTTCATGTCCTTCTTCTTCTCACTGGGCAGACCGTGCCACAGCCAGTCTTTCTCCTCGTGAGTCAGTTCGAAGTATGGTTTGAAAATAGGGAAGTTGTCTTTCGCCGCCCTGCGGATGAATTCCTTCTGCCACCACGACATCATATCACCGTGCCAGCACAGCACACAACCGTCGTATACGCTCAGGGCGGTATTCGGTACCACCAGTTTTTCATCTATACCCATAATCTTGCCGAACCCCTCACAGGTAGGACAGGCGCCCATGGGCGAATTGAACGAAAACATATTATCGTTGGGTTCCTCGAATGTGATGCCGTCGGCTTCGTACTTCATCGAAAACTCATAACTGATCATGGATGGCATGAACACCAGCCGGCATTGTCCGTCGCCTTCATAGAAAGCCGTCTCGGCAGAATCCACCAACCGCGAGATCACATCCTTCGTGTCGTCCACGGCGAGTCGGTCTATGACGATCGACAGTTCCTTGGGGTCTATTTTCAGGTTTTCTTTGTTTTCGATGAATTCATCTATTCTCACGAAGTCGCCCTGATACCATAGCCTGCTGTAACCCTCCAGTATATCCATCTGCAGTTGTTTCTCGAGCGTCCTGTCCTCAGGTACCTTGACATCTGTGAGCACGACAAACTTGGTACCTTTCGAGTAACCGAGCATACACTGTACGATATCCTCCGTCGAATGTTTCTTCACTTCCTGTCCGCTGATCGGTGAGAAGGTCCTTCCGATACGGGAGTAAAGCAATCTGAGATACTCATATATCTCGGTAGATGTGCCCACTGTCGAACGGGGATTACGACTGTTCACCTTCTGTTCGATGGCGATAGCCGGCGGTATACCCTTGATAAAGTCACATTCAGGCTTGCTCATACGTCCCAAAAACTGACGGGCATAAGAAGACAGACTCTCCACATACCTACGTTGCCCCTCCGCGTATAGCGTATCGAAGGCAAGCGATGACTTGCCCGAACCGCTGACACCCGCGATGGCTATAAACTTATTGCGAGGTATCTTGACATCAATGTTTTTCAGATTATTGACGCGCGCACCCTTTATCTCGATAAAATCGTTCATTTCTTGTATCCAAAAACTTTAGCCTGCAAAGTTAATGAAAAAACAGAGAAAACGGCGCAACGGGCAAAAAAAATTCTCTTTTTCAAAAAAAAACCAATATGGACTGCCCTTTTTTACGATAATTTAGCTATCTTTGCAGTCGGAAGGTTATCTCTTACGAGGAGAGTTACTATTCTTAACACACATAAAAAGCATGTTTTGATGATAAGAAACTATCAGGAAGGAACGATGAAAACTCCCGCTAATCAAGACATAACGAGCAAAGCGTCTAAGTCACTGGATAGTTCAAGCGCTTTAGTCTCAGCCCCGGGGGCAAACAGAGAACCACGTTACGACGAGGAAATCGAGATTGTTCCCTTATCCGAAGATACGGGCTGGTATTATATGCTTCTCCGCAGCAAAGACCTTCGCTACTTCAGCGAACTTCTATCCGGCAAGACACCTCTTATTATCAGAGAGAACAACATGCTCAAGAAGTACACCTTCCGTTTCACCACCTATACTTATACCGCCGCCGACCATCTCAGCCGTGTTCACGACTATACCTATACCGAAGCCGAATATCAGGCGCGTAAGGTAGCCGCCTACAACGCCAAGATGGGTATCGACGATATCAGTGTCGCCGACAGCAGCGCGAAGAAGGGTGGAGGCTACCTGTTCGTCAAAGCTCCGCTCCGTCAGCTCAACCAAGCACTCGAGATGATCACCCCGCGCCGGTATGTCACCAGCGACATGGCGACCAAGAAGGCGGCTGAGATTCCTGAGAAGCAGATGAAAGACTTCATCATGGTCTACGAACTGGCCCCCTGGAATCTGCGCTTTCTCGATGTCCCCGTCAGCGAGTACGCCAAGAACCACGACCTCGTCCGCATCACCGGCGGTGTGCTCGAAGGAGCACAGGGCTATATCGTCCGCATCAACAAAGACCGCAAGCTCATTATCTCCCTGGGTAATATGACCCTCGCCGTCAGCGGCATCCATTCCTTTCCGTTTGAGAAAGTATAATCTTTAAATAAGTTAGACTATGAGACGTTTGGTAATAAAGAATTTTGGACCGATATCCGATGTGGATATTGAAATGAAGAAGTATAATTTCTTTATTGGAGGTCAAGGTGTTGGTAAAAGCACGATAGCTAAAGTCTTTTGTTTAGTGACCAACTATGAATTCTATCTTTGTCCCCAACAATATTTGCAAAAATTATGGGATGAAGCGATGAAAGATTATGATATTTCATCCTTTAACAAGTCCAAGACCAATATTAGTTACATAGAAGACGGCATTTATCATGAAGAAGACGACAATGACAAAGAACATAAGTATTCGCTCTCCTTTATCTACGACGGTTCAAAATGCACTACTGAGACTACAAAAGACGGAGTAGTAGTTTCTTCCATGGATACAAAAATTCATATTATCTTGGATTTGGTTCAAACAAAAAATTCGTTGGAATCATTAAAGAAAATAGTAGATATAGAGGATAAGAAAGACCTAAAGTCAGCTCTTAATACATATTTTATTGACAGGTTCCGCGACACCATGTATATACCAGCCGACAGAATCATCTATTCATTGATACCGAATCTGCTGCCGGCCTTAAATATCGCTGGTTCATCTATACCAAAGAATGTATTATTCTTTGCTCTGGAATACAATAAGGCAAAGGAAAATATGAAGAAATATGAGATACCTCAGTTCCGTGTACGATTCAACCATAATAAAGACGATGATTTCATTGTCAATTCAGATGGCAGCAAGACATCCATGAGGGCCGCATCTTCGGGTATGCAGTCAGCTATTCCTCTGATGATGAGCTTTGACAATGCCATCAGTCAGGAGCAATACCACGGTTACGTCATTGAAGAGCCCGAATGCAATCTTTATCCCACCAATCAGTTGTGCCTGATGGATAAGATCATAGCCCGTATGCACAAACCTGAAGCCTCCAAAGTATCCTTGACGATAACCACCCATAGTCCCTATATCATCAATTATCTTAATGTGATGATACGCCGTAATGCTAAAAACATAGATAAACCGGCTCTGATGGCGGACAATATGACGGCCTATTATATCACAGAAGAAGGCAAAGCCCAGAATCTTGTATCCAAAACCAATGATACAGGAGAGATTGTCATCAATACCTTTGACTTATCAGAGACGATGAGCAATATCTACGATGAATACAAAAGCTTGGGATAAATGGAAGTATCTGATATAAAACAACTTTTACTGAATGAACTTCCCGATCATTTCAGCTTAATCCATAGAGCAACAGCAGGAGATCTTAATTTACAGGAACATCAGAATGAAGAATTCTCTCTTTGTGACGAGAAAGCCTGTACGGCATGCAAAAACAAGGGAATGCAATCCTGCACAACCCAGGAAGTGGCAAAGTACCACGCCGGAACGAGCAATGTACTGACAATTGATATAGAGACTGTGCTAGCGAAGTATAATCGTTCCAAACGGTTACGTAATAAAAGATGTGACTTTTTACATGTAGACTCTGATTTTAGTAAGTTCGTACTGAACGAGCTCACCTGTACAAAGCCTAAATACGTAGAACCGTTCGACAATACGAGTGTTCATCAAGATGGGAAGCGAAACAAGGCGCAGAAGCAGATGGAAGAAGTAGCGAAACTATTAATTGAAGTACCCGCTATCCAGTCATACATAGAAACCTTTAATGAAAAAATAGCCTTGTTTTCATGGCGCAATCCTTCACAAGATGAAAAGCCGGCAAATATAGCGGAACAATCAATGGAACAATTTGGATTGCCACTTCAATATATATCGAACATCACGACATTAAAGGTACTCAACAATGGTTTTAAGCTTGTCCAACAATTATATCCCTCGATATATAACTTGTAAGGCATTATAGATAACGCCTAGATTTGGGAATGTATCTACCACCTTGTTATAATACTAACGAAAATAAAAAAAAATGAATCCCTTTATTAATGTTATCCACGTGTAGCGCCTGTAAACATAGGCAATTAAATAACGTGTGGTGTTATGTGAGATAAATATAAATACAATAATGAAAAGAATATTAGTAACAGGAGGAGCCGGCTTTATTGGCTCAAACTTATGTGAGAGATTAGTCAAAGAAGGAAACGATGTAATATGTTTGGATAACTTTTATTCAGGTAGGAAAGAAAATATATGGCATTTGATTGGCAAACCTAATTTTGAATTAGTCCGCCATGATATTATTCAGCCATTCAGGGCAGAAATAGATGAAATATACAATCTGGCTTGTCCTGCTTCCCCTGTCTATTATCAGTCAGATCCTATACAGACAGCTAAAACATCTTTTTTCGGAATGCATAATATGTTAGGACTTGCACGCCGTACCGGATGTAAAATCTTACAAGCTTCTACAAGCGAAGTTTATGGTGATCCATCTGTACACCCACAGCCCGAGTCATATTGGGGAAATGTGAACCCCGATGGTATACGTTCT